>JAPOVT010000007.1:6424-89988 GCA_026708015.1 bacterium | reverse complement strand
ACCGACTAGAACAAGCCGCATAAACCAAGTGACCGGACAACAGGGGGAACCTCAGGGTCGGACTTCAGGGAGTACTTCTGTGCCCCCAACCCCGATAAGACTATCGCCTGTTCCATCGACGGGATCCAGGTGGACGCCCCAGACGTACCGCTTACCGATATCGACGCGCACTTTCACTTCGCCATCCCTGACGACCCAGCAAATCCGCCCGAAGACCCACTATCCCCCGACTATGAGACATCTTTGTGCGGGTTGACGGCCGAGCAGGCTCCCGTCTGCTGGACTTGGGGAGAACAGCGCGACGACGACGGCAACTGGCATTGGTTCTACACCGAGTTGGACGCGCCCCCCGGACCATTCACCAAGATTGAAGGTGACCGATTCACGGTCCGTGAGTTCGGCTTAGGCGCTGGTCGAAAAGTTTACTATCGCCGGTGTGGGTGGCGGGCCAACCAGATCATTGCCTGCTGGAGCTATGACCGAGACTGGAGCTATGACCGAGAGTTCACACGGCTTGGCCCTTCGATCCTAGTCGAGTGGGACGCGCCCGCCGGGCAGTTCACAGAGACCGCCGCGATCGGCTACGAGGCCCCCGACGAAGGACGTTTCGCCGGCACTCAGTGTGGGTTGCGGGCCGACCAGACCGTCGCTTGCTGGCACTGGGTACGCAGCTGGGTCTTGGTCGAGTTGGACGCGCCCGCCGGAGAGTTCACCTCGATCTCCGATGGCGACAGCTCTATTTGTGGGTTGCGGGCCGATCAGACCGTCGCCTGCTGGTACTGGGAACAAGGAGATTGGGACGAGCAGAGGCACGCCTACCTCAGGAGCTTGGTCGAGTTGGACGCGCCCGCCGGGCAGTTCACCTAGATCACCGATGGCGACAGCTCTTTTTCAGAATACTGCCCCAAGTACCGGGGGCAGGTCGTCGCTCGGTTTGCCAGCGATGGTTGCTCGGCTCGGATAGCGTCTCGGACCTTGGGCATGGCCAGTCTCTCCTGGGCTCCACCGTGGGCTGATCAGGCCACTGACATGCCGCCGTCGATCACGATGGCGGCACCGGTGGTCCACGACGACTCGTCGGAGGCCAGGTGCAGGGCGAGTTGGGCGATGTCGGTGGTGGTGCCCAAGCGGCCGATGGGATGGCGAATCACGGCGGCTTCGATCATCTCGTCGACGGTGGCATCTTCCGGCGCATTGGCGGTGGCTGAGAACCCGCCCCGCTTCTCGTAGGTGGCCCGCACCAGGGGAGTGGGCACCGTGCCTGGGCAGATGGCGTTGACCCGGATGTTGTCGGGGCCGTAGTCCACCGCCATCTGCCGGGTGAGGCCGATCACCCCGGCCTTGGCCGCGGCATAGGCGGCGATGCCCGGCACGCCGATCACCCCGCCGACGCTGGCCTGGAGCACCAACGACCCGCCGCCGGCTTCGATGAGGTGGGGAATGGCGAACTTGACCGCCAGCCACTTGCCGGTAAGGTTCACCCCGATCACCCGGTTCCATTCCTCGAGGCTGAGGTCGCCGGCTCGGCCGGGACCGTCCACCCCGGCGTTGGAGTAAACCGCGTCGATGCCGCCGAATGCGGATGCAGCCTGTTCGGTCATGGCTTGGCAGTCGTCGGGTTGGGTCACGTCCACCCCCAGGCTGATGGCCTGGTCGCCGATCTCGGCCGCAGTGGCCGCAGCAGCGTCGTCGTTGATGTCGGCGCACATCACCAGCGCCCCCTCGGCGGCGAACAACTGGGCCGCAGCCTTGCCGATGCCCGAGCCCGCCCCGGTCACGATGGTTCTTTTGCCTGTCAGTCTTCCGGTCACGGCGGGGAACCCTACTAGCGTCTCGGCATGGCTCAGGAGTTGGTGCTCGACGCGGGGGACGTCCAAGAGGAGTTCTTCGGCCGGGGGTGGACCGACGGACTGCCAGTGGTTCCGCCCACGCCGGAGCGGGTCCAGGCCATGCTCGACCATGCCGGGGTGGGGGCGGGCGACATCGTGGGCAATGTGCCCGAGCGGTCCCGGGAGGTGACCGCGGAGAAGGCGGCCGTCAACGCAGTGATGGCCGGCTGCCGCCCTGAGTACTTCCCGGTGGTGCTGGCCGGGTTGTCGGCCATGTTCGATCCCCGGTTCGGGTGCCACACGGTGGTGACCAGCACTGGCGGCGCTGCGCTGTGTGCGGTGGTGAGCGGGCCGCTGGTGGCCGAACTGGGGTTCAACACCGGCCGCAATGCTCTGGGTCCGGGCTATCGGGCCAACGCCACGGTGGGGCGGGCTTTGCGGCTGGTGGCCATGAACGTGCTGGGGGCCCGGTCGGACACTCTCGACGGATCATCACTGGGTCACCCCGGCAAGTACACGATGCTGGTGGCCGAGGAGACCCAGCCGCAGGGTTGGCCACCGCTGCGGGTGGAGCTGGGATATGGCGAAAACGACACCACAGTGACCATGTTCCCCTCCGAGAGCCCCCATCAGGTGGCCAACCACCTCAACGGCGATCCCGAGGGCGTTCTGTTGACCTTTGCCGCCGCCATGACCGGCCCGGCCACCTATGCGGTGGCTAAGAAGCACCAGGTGTTGCTGGTGATCGGCCCCGAGCACCGCCAGATTCTGGCCGAGGCGGGCTGGACCAAGCCGATGGTGCGGGAGTTCTTAGCCGACCACAGCAGGGTGACCCCCGAGCACCTGGCGGCGGGCGGGGTCTTACAGGAGTTCACCGCCCAAAACGACATGACCCCCGACGCCGACGGCAAACTCAACACGGTTCGAGGCCCCGACGACATCTTCCTGGTTACTGCGGGCAGCGCGGGAGCGGGCTGGTCGGCCTACATCCCCAACTGGGCGCCGGTTGTGCATTCGGTGGCCGTTACCCGAAAGGTGGCCGCGCCCGGCGACGGGCTACCCTTGGCGTGAGGGAGGAGTTCTCGTGTCGTCAGTAACGGTGTTGTCGCCGGTCTACGAAGAAGCCCAAGTTGACCCGGTCGCAATGGCGCATCGCCAGACGCCCACCGAGCCCGTGGTCATCGGGGTGATCGACAACGCCAAGAACAACGCCAAAGAGCTGCTCACCTACCTGGCCGAGGAGCTGCGGGATCGCCTCCCGGTGGCCGACATCGTGGTTCACTCCAAGTCGGCCGCGGGCAAGCCCATCGACGCCGACGATGCCGAGATGCTGGCCGCCCGCTCCCACCTCATCATCTCCGGCCTGGGCGATTGAGGCGCCTGCACCGCGTGCAGTCTGCACGACGCCGTTCACATGGAATCCCGCGGCATCCCCTCGATGCTGCTGATCACCGAGCCGTTTGAGCCGGTGGTCGAGTCGTTCGCCCCCACCGTGGGCATGGCCACCTACCCCGCGGTCACCGTCCCCCACCCCGTCTCCACCCTCGACGACGAGTCCCTCCAAAAGCTGGCCACCACCATCATCGACGAAGCCGTTAGCCGGTTGACCGGCGCTTAGTCCACCCCGGTATAGTGGACGGTGGAGCTGGGGGGACTCGAACCCCCACGGAATCCACTTTGGAGGCGGTCCGTGCACCATGCCAGCCCCACCAAATTGGGATCGTACCGATCTCATGGAACAGCGTCGAGTCACATGATTCGACGCTGTTCTAGTTATAACGCATTGAAATTCAATGAAAGGTACTATTTCCAGGGGTCGCGGAGGAAGGCTTCGAACTGGGTGGCGAGGTCGTCGCCGGTGGGGAGGAGGTCGTCGGCCTCGTCGATCTGCTGTTCGAGTTGGGCGACGTAGTTCTTGAGGTCGTCGTCGCCGGCTACCGCAGAGTCAACTCGCTCGCGCCAGGCGGCGGCGGCCTCGTCGAGCTCGGCATGGTCGGTGATGATGCCGGTGATCAACTCGAACCGCTTGAGCAACGATCGGGTGGCTTCGGGGTTGGGCGGTCCAGGAACGTAGTGGGGCACCGATACCCGCAGGGAGATGACCGGGATGCGGGCTTGGTCCAGAGCGTCGTGGAGGGCGCCCACCAGTCCGGTGGGGCCCTCATAGGTGGGGCGGCCCAAGCCGAACATGCGGGCCAACTCGGCGTTGGTGGAGCTGCCGACGACGCCAAGGGGTCGCGTGTGGGGGGCGAGGCCCACCATGGCCCCGAGCGTGACCACCAGGCCGGCTTGGCACTCGGTGGCCACCTCAACCAGGTAATCGGCGAAGGTTCTCCACCGCAGGTGGGGCTCCACGCCGTCCACCACCACAAGGGGGTGTTTGGCGCCGAAACGCTCCACTGCATCCACCTGGGTTGACGGCCAGTCGATGACCCGCCTGCCATTGTCATCCAAACGGACCTCGGGGCGTCGGTCTTGGAAGTTGAAGAAGCCCTCAGGGTCGATCTGAGCCAGCGGTTCGACGCTGTTGGCACTTTCTTTCATCGACCGAACCGCAGTGGTGGCCGCATCGGCGGCGTCGAACAGACCCTCCAGGGCCACCACCATGACCGGGTTGGATTGGGAGGGTTGGTCGACCAGCCATTCCATTTCCACCGCCATAGTCCAAGACTCGCACCGGCACGGCGGTGGGGCAAGCCGGAAAACGGTAAGACAAACTGGTTTTATGGAGAGGCTCGGCGTGTTCGACTTGAGCGGGCGAGTGGCGTGCATCACCGGGGCGGCTAGCGGCATCGGCGAAGCAACCGCGGAGACGCTGGCCGCGGCGGGGGCTGCGGTGGTACTGGGCGACATCGACGGCGACGGGGCAGCCCGAACCCGGGACCGCATTGTTGACGGCGGCGGCCGGGCGATGGCCCAATCAGTGGATACCACCCGGGCCGAGCAGGTGAGCGCGCTGGTGGCCGCGGCCACAGACGAATTCGGACGGCTGGATGTGATGGCCAACGTGGCTGGGGTGGGCAGCTACGGCGATGCGGTGGACGTGACCGAGGCCGAGCTCGACCGGGTGCTGGCCATCAACTTCAAGGGAGTGTTCTTCGGCTGCCAAGCGGCCATGCGGGTCATGGTTCCCCAAGGGTCGGGTTCGATCATCAATGTGTCGGCCACTGCCATCAACACTCCAGTGGGCGGTTTATCGGTGTACGCCGCCACTAAAGCGGCGGTGGCGATGCTCACCCAGTCGCTGGCCGTGGAGGCGGGGCCTAGCGGAGTTCGGGTCAACACCATCGCCCCCGGGTTCACGCTCACCAATTTTGTAGGCGGCCATCTGCGGGATTCTGAGGGCAATGTCGACGCTGTGGAGATGGACAGCTACCTCAAGCTGATGCGGGACCGATCTCCGCTGGCCGAGGTGTGCGAGGCGTCTGACCAGGCCAATCTCATCTGGTTCTTGGCTTCCGACGCCTCCCGCTATGTGACCGGTCAAATCCTGCGGGCCAACGCCGGCCAGAGCATCACCTGGTAGCCAGTCCTGATGAGTCCAATGCGCACGGTCCAGTTGCGGGCCAACGGGACTGAGTACGCCGCCGAAGCCGAGACCCGCACCACGCTGGCCGACTTCTTGCGCCGCCAGTGCGGGCTCACCGGCACCCACTTGGGGTGCGAGCACGGGGTGTGCGGGACGTGCACGGTACTAGTGGACGGCGCCGCGGTGCGGTCATGCCTCATCCTGGCCGTACAAGCTGACGGCTGCGAGGTGTCCACCATCGAGGGCCTGGTCGACACGACAGACCCCGGCAACCCGGTGCTGGGCCCGGTGCAGCAGGCGTTTGCCGACGCCATGAGCTTTCAATGCGGCTTCTGCACGCCGGGCATCATCATGTCCACCGTGGCCTGGCTGGCCGATCGGCCCGTCGGCGCCGCCGAGCCCACAGACGGGGAAATCCGGGAGTTCTTGGCCGGCACCCTGTGCCGCTGCACCGGCTACACCAGCATCGTGGAGGGCGTCCGCCTGGCCGCTCAGCGCTCCTCTTCAGGCGGGCCGTAGCCGCCTCCGCCCGGTGTGGCGATCTCTAGCCGGTCGCCGGGCTGCACCTCGGTGCGGAACACGCCGGGATAGTTCTCCACGGTGCCGTCCGCCCGCAGGACACGGTTGACTCCGACCTCGCCGGGCCAGCCTCCCTTGATGCCGTAAGGGGCGATGTCCCGCCGAGATGACAGCACGTTGAGGCTCATGGGCTCCTCGAATCGGGTACGCCGCACCACGCCGTCGCCGCCCTGACGTTGGCCCGCGCCCCCGCTGCCCCGACGGATAGCAAAGTCCTCCACCACCACGGGATGGCGCTGCTCCAACACCTCGGGGTCGGTGAGCCGGGCGTTGGTCATACCGGTGTGGACGGCGTCGCAGCCGTGGCGCCGGGCGGTGGCCCCGGCACCGCCGCACACGGTCTCGTAGTACTGGTGGCGTTCGTTGCCCCATATCACGTTGTTCATGGTTCCCTGTGAGGCGGCCACTGAGCCCACGGCGCCGAACAGGGTGTCCACGATGAGCTGGGAGGTTTCCACATTGCCGGCGAATACTGCGGCGGGCTCCACCGGGCTGATCATGCTGGGTGACGGCATAATCAGCTCCACCGGCTCCAGGCAGCCGCTGTTGAGCGGGATGTTGTCGTCCACCAAACAGCGCAGCACGTACAGCACCGCGGCCCGACACACCGGTTGGGGAGCGTTGAAGTTCCCCGGGTGCTGGTCGCTGGTGCCGGTGAAGTCGACGGTCAGCGCACGGCGGTCGTGATCGACCCGTAAGGCCACCGACACCTGGGCGCCGTCGTCAAAGCTGGCGGCAAACGAGGCGTCTTCCAAGCGGTCGATCAAGCGGCGGACTGATTCGGCGGCGTTGGCTCGGACATGGTCCATGTAGGCGTGGACTGTGGCCAAGCTGTAGTAGTCGATCACCCCACCCAGGGAGACGGCCCCCTTCTGGCAGGCGGCCAGCTGCGCCTTGATGTCGGCGAGGTTGGTGTCGGGGTTGCGGGCTGGCCATTCGGCGCCGGTGAGCATGGCCCGAATCTCCGATTCTTGGAACCGCCCAGTTCGGGCCAGCACCTCGCCGTCGAACAGCACTCCCTCTTCGGCGATGTTGGACGCATGGGCCGGGGCTGATCCGGGGACACTGCCGCCGATGTCGGCGTGGTGACCTCGGGACGCGGTGAAGAACAAAACCTCGACACCGTCGGCATCGAACACCGGCATGACCACGGTTACATCGGGCAGATGGGTGCCGCCGTTGTAGGGGGCGTTGGTGATGAAGGCGTCGCCGGGCGCCATGTTTGGATGGCGGGCGATGATGGCTTTGACCGCCATGTCCATCGACCCCAGATGCACCGGCATGTGGGGGGCGTTGGCGATCAGCTCGCCGTTGGGGTCGAAGATGGCGCAGGAGAAGTCCAGTCGCTCCTTGATGTTCACCGAAGCGGCGGTGTTCTCCAGGGCCACCCCCATCTGTTCGGCCACGTTCATGAAGAGGTTGTTGAAGATCTCCAGCATCACCGGGTCGGCGTGGGTGCCCACCGCGGCCTCTGGTCGGGGCACGACCCGGTTCAACACCAGTTCGCCGCCGGGGGCAACCGCTGCGGCCCAGCCCGGCTCCACCACCGTGGTGGAGTGGGGGTCCACGACGACCGCGGGACCGTCCACGGCTGCGCCAGAGACCAGATCGGCCCGGTCGTAGAAGGGGGTGTCGAGGGTCTGCCCCTCGAAACTGGCCAGGTGGCGGGCCCGGGGGGCGGGATCGTCGGAAGGCCCTGGGGCAGCCGCGGCAGGCTGGTCGGCCAGGGTCTCCGAGAGGCCGCGGCGGCCGATGGCCTCAACTTGGATCGACTCCAGCACGATCGGCGTCTCGGGGGAGGCGAATCCGAAGCGGGTCCGGTGCAGATTCTCGAAGGCGGTGATCACCGGCAAGTAGTCGTCGGCGGTGACTTCGAGCGCGGTGTCGGATCCCTCGTAGCGCAGGAAGTAGCCGGCCTCGATGTGGATCTGCGAGTGGGCTAGGTCGGCGCCCACCTCGGTGTAGGCCGCGGCGGCCAATTCGCCAATTTCGTGGGCGATCGTCGTCAGCAACTCTTCGGTGAGCGGCTGGCCCACCGCCCGCTCGGTTACCGAACGCACGTCGGCTAGGCCGATGCCCAGCGCCGAGAGCACGCCGGCGTGAGGATGGATCAACACGGTGGACATGCCCAACTCGTCGGCCACCCGGCAGGCGTGTTGGCCCCCGGCCCCTCCGAAGCAGGCCAGCGTGTAGGCGCTCACGTCATGGCCCTGCTGCACCGAGATGGTCTTGATGGCGTTGGCCATGTTCTGAACCGCCACATCCAAGAACCCCTTGGCAGCTCTCTCTGGGGTCCACGGCTGTCCGGTGGCGTCGGTGATGGCCGCGGCCAGATTGGCGAACGCGGTCTGGGCCGCGGCGGTGTCGAGAGGCTGGTCGCCGCCGGTGCCGAACACCGCCGGGAAGTGGTCAGGGTGCAGGCGGCCGAGGACGACATTGGCGTCGGTCACGGTGAGAGGACCGCCGTTGCCGTAGCAGGCCGGGCCGGGCTCGGCCCCGGCCGAGTCAGGACCCACCCGGAAGCGGCTGCCGCCGAAGGAAAGGATCGACCCTCCGCCGGCAGCCACGGTGTGGATCAGGATCATGGGCGCTCGCACACGGACACCGGCAACGACGGCGTCGGTGGTGCGCTCGAAACGGCCGTCGTAGTGCGACACATCGGTAGAAGTGCCGCCCATGTCGAAGCCGATCAGCCGGCCGTGCCCCGCGGCCTCCCCGGTGCGGGCCATGCCCACGACCCCGCCGGCCGGGCCGGACAGCAACGCGTCCTTGCCCCGGAAGTGATGGGGGTGGGCCAGGCCTCCATTGGACTGCATGAACAGGAGCGATGTGTCGAGTTGGTCTTGCACGGTCTGGATGTGACGGTGCAGTACCGGGGTCAGGTAGGCGTCGGCCACCGTGGTGTCACCTCGGGGCACGATGCGGATGAGCGGGTTGACCTGGTGGCTGGCTGAGATGTGCTCGAAACCCACTTGGGCGGCGACTTCCACCAGGCGGGCTTCGTGCTCGGGGTAGCGGTAGCCGTGCAGCAGCACGATGGCGGCCGATCGCAGTCCGGCCTGGTAAGTCGCCGCCAGTTGTCGGCGGGCGTCGTCCTCGTCTAGGGGTCGCTCCACGGTGCCGTCGGCCCGTACCCGCTCACTCACTGCCACAACCTGGCTGTACACCATGTCGGGCAGCACGATGTCGAGGGCGAAAAGGTCGGGCCGGGTTTGGTAGCCGATGCGAAGGGCGTCGGCGAAACCCTTGGTGGTGATCAGAACAGTGGGCTCGCCCTGACGTTCCAGCAAGGCGTTGGTGGCCACCGTGGTGCCCATCTTCACCTCGGCCACCTGGTCCGACGGGATGGGGTGGCCGGGGGCCAGCTCCAGCAGGGTCCGGATGGCCTCTACCGCGGCGTCGCGATACCGGTGGCTCTTCGACAGCAGCTTGGAGGTAACGATCTCCCCGTCGGGCTGCTGGGCCACCACATCGGTGAACGTGCCCCCCCGATCAATCCAGAAGCGCCAGCCCTGTGATGTTGTATCAACCATGATCGGCTATCCCGAGAGCTCTTTGGCCACCCGGTCGGCTACTGCCATGGCGTCGGCGATGGCCTCGTCCTGGTTGATGTAGCGATAGGTGGCCAGCCGCCCGGCGAAGTACACCGGGATGTCGAAGCAGCCGGCGATCTTGTCGGCCAACTCGGCGTTGCGGCGCTCGTTGGTGCCGTCGGCAGTCAGCACCGGGTAGTGGCGCCGGGGAGCGCCGGGCATCTCCTCGCTGACCACCGTGCCCCCGATCTGCTGTCCGGTGGCATGCTTGGTCTCCACCGTGCGGGTGTGGGGCACCCGCATCGACGGGCGATTGGTTACATAGGCCGGGGTGACAACACCGCCGGGTTCATCGGTGGCGTGGTGTTGGGACACCATCTCGATGCCCCGCCACTCCAGCTCGCCGGGGCAGCGGGCGAAGTCGTCCAGCGCCGCGGTGATGACCACCGCGTCGTAGTCTTGGCCGAGGCGGTCGGCGTCGTCGGTGGTGATCTCGGTGTTCAGCGTGACCGCCACGGTGGACAGCACCGACTCGATTACCTCGTTGATGCCGTTGGGAGGGAAATACTGCCAGCGGTCTCGGAACAGTCCTCGGTGGCCGTCATCGCGCAGCTCCACCCGCTTGGGGGCGAATCGGGCTGACAGCTCGATGGCCGGTCGGCCCCATTGCTTGGCGGTGTAATCCCGGATGAAGAGGTCGTAGAGGGTGCGGCCCATCATCGAGACCACGTAGTCCTCGAAGTTGTCGCCGGTGGGCTGCGAAGGGAGGGAGGCCAGCTCACGCTCCACCGTCGGCCAAATGGGCAGTTCTCTCAGCTCTGAGACTTGGGGAGGCCACGACAGCAGGCGGCTCTCATGGTCGTCATCGTCGGGCGACAGATGCACCTCGGTGAGCACCTTGTGGTCGTAGGGCCGGGTGAGGCCGTGGGCGTTTACGAACTCATTCACCGCCTCGTTTGATGTGTGAAAGATGTGGGCGCCGTTGGGCTCGTACACCACCCCGTTCATGGTCTCGGCCCGAGAGTGTCCGCCCACCACTCTGGTCTTCTCCATCACCTCCACGGCGAATCCAGCATCGGTAAGCAGGCGTCCGGCCACCGCCCCGGTCCACCCGGCTCCCACGACGGCAATCCGTCGCCTCTTCACAGCAACTGCCGATCCTGAGCGATTTGGGGACACGCCTCTATTTTGGCCAGCAATTGGGAGGTTGGCTCAGCCAGGGGTGGGCGGATGTGCTACCTCTGCACCTGCGGCCTTGTCGGCGACTGCCGTCGGCATGCCAATGCCGAGAAACCCTTCAATGCGGGCTAACCGCTGTCCGTTCGCTGCTAGTCCCGTCTGGAGCTTGTCGGTGGCTTGGCTGAAGTCGTCGCGGAGCTTGTCGGTGGCTTGGCTGAAGTCGTCGCGGAGCTTGTCGGTAGACCGTTGCTGATGCCAGATGATGGCGAGCACGGCCAACGCCATTGTCGCCATCTGAGCGATCACCTCAATGCTCATGTTTTGACCCTAGCTACCGTCATTCCAGATTGCAACCCAATAAATGGAAATTACATGAAATATATAGTGACTCTTTGGTGAAGAGGGCTGTAGGCAAGCGGGACCAGAAACTCCAGTCGGGCGTCTCAGGTACGGTAGGGGAGTTGGGCTCAGTGGCCCGGAAAACGACGATAGCGCAGGGGTATAGCGATGTTGGATTGTGTTATTCGGGGCGGGACGGTAGTCGATGGCACTGGGGCACCGGCTCGGGTGGCCGACGTTGGTGTTCGAGACGGGCGCATAGTGTCCATCGGCCGGTTGGATGAGGCGGCAAGCCAGGTGATCAACGCCGACGGGTTGGCGGTGGCCCCGGGGTTTATCGACGTCCACACCCACTACGACGCCCAAGTACTGTGGGATCCCCACCTCACTCCGTCGTCCTTGCACGGGATCACCACCGCCATTGGCGGGAACTGCGGTTTCACCATTGCGCCGATGGTCCCCGACGAGGCCGACTACGTCATGAGGATGCTGGCTCGGGTGGAGGGTATGCCCACCGAGTCGCTGGAGGCGGGGCTGGACTTCGGGTGGTCGTCATTCGGTTCGTGGCTGGATCGGCTGGAAGGCAACGGGCTGGGGGTCAACGCCGGGTTCCTCGTGGGCCACAGCACGGTGCGCCGCTTGGTCATGGGGTCGGCATCGGTGAGCGAGACAGCCACCGACGAGCAGATTGAGGCCATGAAGGCGCTGCTGGGCCAGAGCCTGGCCGAGGGAGGACTGGGGTTTTCCTCCACCAAGGCGGCAGCCCACAACGACCACCACGGCGATCCAGTGCCGTCGCGGGCGGCCACCGACGCCGAGTTGGTGGCGCTGGCCGGAGTGTGCCGGGATCACCCTGGCACCACCCTGGAGCTCATCCCCAGCATCGACCCGATCTGGGTGCCGGAGGTCTACGAACTGATGACGGCCATGGTGCTGGCCGCCGACCGGCCTCTGAACTGGAACCTGTTCAACGTGCGGCCCGGCGAGGACGCTTACCTGGAGAATCGCCTGGGTTCCGCCGACCACGCCCGACAGCGGGGCGCCGCCGTGGTTGGGCTAATGCTGCCCGATGTAATGCAGATGCGGTTGAACTTCGCCACCGGCGTGCTGTTCGACACCCTGCCCGACTGGGCCGAGATCATGCACCTTGACCCGGCGGCCAAAACCGAGGCCCTGACCCGCCCCGAAGTGCGGCAGCGGCTGCTCGACGGTGCGGCCCAGGCTCCGCATCGCACTTGGGTGCTGTGGGCCGAAACCACAGTGGTAGACGTGTCCTCTCCCTTGCTGGAGGCGCTGGTGGGCCGTAACGTCGGCGAACTGGCTGCCGAGCGGGACCAGCATCCTTTCGACGTGATGTGCGACATTGCCCTGGAAGACGAACTGATGACCGGGTTCGGGCCACCGGTGGTGGGTGATGACGACGAGTCGTGGAAAATTCGGGCCGAGATGCTGCGCGACCCCCGGGTGCTGGCCGGCGGTTCCGACGCCGGGGCCCATTTGGACATGATGATGACTTGGGGCTGCTCCTCGGCCCTGGTGGGCGACACGGTGCGGGATCGGGGACTGTTGAGCCTGGAGCAGGCGGTGAACCTGGTGACCGACCGCCCCGCCCGCCACTACGGCCTGCGGGGCCGGGGACGGCTGGCTGAGGGCTGGTTCGCCGACATCGTGGTGTTCGACCCCGCCCGCCTGACCAAGGCTCCGGTGACCACCGCTTGGGACATGCCTGGCGGAGGGTGGCGGTTGACCGGCGGTGCTGAGGGCATCGAGCACGTCTTGGTCAACGGCGTGGAGACCCAGAGGGCCGGAGTCCTCACCGAAGCCCGACCCGGTACCGTGATCCGGTCAGGTCGCGACACCGACACCGTGACCGCCGCTGGTCCCTGATCTCCTCAAACTGCCTCGCCCCATTCGCAGGGGGACCACTAGAAAGAGCGGGTGATCGAAGGTCCTGATTGGCGGGTGCCGCGCTCGGTGCAGGCGCTGGGATATCGGGACTATCGGCTGTATTGGACCACCAGCGTGGTGTCCAACATCGGGTCGATGATGTATCTGGCCGCCATCGGTTGGCTAGTGGAGGACATCACCGACGATCCCTGGAAGGTGACGGTGGCGGCCACCGTCGGACTCGTGCCCTTGCTGATAATGAGCCCGTTCGGGGGATCGCTGGCCGACCGCTACAGCCGCACCCGCCTGTTCTTGGCCACGGTGGTCGGTCAGATGGTGGTGGCGATGGCCCTGGCCTGGGTGGTCCAGATCGACGCCGAGACGTTTTGGGTGCTGGTGGCATTCTCGTTCGGCGGGGGCGCCACCGCGTCGGTGGGAGCACCGGTGCAGCAGGCCATTGTGGTGGAACTCGTACCCGGCGGGGTCATGCGCAATGCCGTCTTCTTGAATTCCACCCAGTGGAACATCTCCCGGGCAGTAGGCCCCATGCTGGGCGGGTGGCTCATCCAGTTCTTTGGAGCGGCGTCGGCATTCTGGTTCAATGCGGCCAGCTTCACCGTGCTCGTCATAGGTCTGAGCTTCTTGCCGCCCCGGCCCCCGCCGGGGGCATCCTCGAGCCAGGGATTTCTGGCTGACTTCCTATCGGGGTTCCGCTATGCCAGCGGCATAGAGGGCATCCGAGTGGTGATGCTGGCCAGCTTCATGTTGGCCGCGGCCATATCCCCCACCCAGTGGCTGGCTCCCGTGATCGCCGACGACGCCTTCGGCGTGGATGCCGCCGGCTTTGGCGTGCTGCTGGGCGCGTTCGGGGTCGGATCGCTGGTCGGTGCGGTGCTGCTGCTCCAATTCGACCCGAATACGCCGTATAGCCGCCTTGTGGCCATCGGGATGGCTGCGGTGGCGGCGTTCACCCTGGTGTTGGCGGTGGTGCCGACCTTTGCCCTGGGAGTAGTGGCCATGGGCGGGGTGGGCTTGGCCTTCATGGTGACCATGCCCACCCTCACCAGTGCGCTGCAAAGCCAATGCGATGATGCCTATCGGGGCCGGGTGATGAGCCTGTGGATGATGCTGTTCGGCCTGGCTGCGCCGGCGAGCATCCTGGTGCAAGGAGGCATAGCCAGCGTCATCGGCATCCGCTGGGTGTTGGTCATCACCGCCATCGCGGTGGCCGCCTACCTGGCCAGCCAACTCACCCGCGGCAGTCTCCGCCACCTCGACACCACCGGCTGAGCACGCCGACGGCCCCACTTGGTCTAGGAGGCTCATCCCAGCAGGCTAGCTGTCGATACCTTCCAAGATTTGGGCCAGCCAGGCGTCGGTGCGGTCGTTGGCAGCCTGGGTCATCTTGGTGGGGATCGCGGTGAATCCGTGTCCCGGAACTCGATGTCGCCCAGAGCGACCTGCGACGGCGTGCCGCTCACGTCGAACACCCCGAATACCAGGTTGGCCCCGGCCAAAGTCCTGCCGGTGAGCAGGGGTGCCGAGCTATGTGGATGGTCACGGCTCATGTATCGGACTGGGAGGGCAGGCCAACCTTGCTGAGATGCTTCATGGTACTGTGCGGTCGATCAGCTAGGGGGTAGATTGTGACGGCACTTGAGCTTTGGCGGGAGTTTCTTATGCGGGTCCATTTCCTCCGCCATCACATCGGCGGCAGATGGGTGTTCTGCCTCTTCGGTGATGCCGGTCGGGCTTATGTTGATCGACTGCTGGCTGATGTGCCTTGTCCGGGGTGCAGCCCTGATTACAACCCGCCTCCTCTTCCAGAGGCTGTGGCTCTGGAGCCTAACTTGTATTGCTCTACCTGCTGGGATGTCTTCTCAAGACTCGGAGAACGACACGAGATCGCTCCCTAGCGAGTCGAGGTCCCGGGCTTGAGCCAAGCCCTCGGGGGTCGACAGGTCGTTGACCATCGAGTCGAACGAGAACTTCGACAAGATGTCCAAGGCTTCGGGGACGTATTCGTCGAGGGCCGGGGCGCAAAGCTGGCTCAAATCCATGAGGTGGTTCTAACATCCTCCCGACTCCCGAGAACAGAAAAAGGGGAAAGCCGTGTCGAGTTCTGGTTCGATTCTGGGAAATTCAGTTGTCCGCCGTGAGGATCCGGGGCTGTTGACCGGCGCGGAGCGCTACTACGACGACTTCACCCCTGAGGGCACCGCCTACGTCACCTTTGTGCGCTCGCCGATGGCCCACGCCACCATCGAGTCGGTGGACACCAGCGAGGCCGAGGCCATGGACGGCGTGCTGGCGGTGTACACCGGCGAGAACATCGGCCTGCCGGCCACGGCCGGATTCCCTATGCTCCCGGTGTTCGAGCGTCCGCAGATCGCCGGCGACCGGGTGCTGTTCGTGGGCGACATCGTGGCTGCGGTGGTCACCGAGACCCGTGAGCAGGGCATGGACGCCGCTGAAGCGGTGTTCGTGGACTACGACCCGCTGCCGGCCAACGCCGACCCCGAGAAGGCACTGGCCGAAGGCGCCGAGGTGCTCTGGCCCCAGAACGAGGGCGGTAACCTGGCCTTCCACACCGAACTGGGCGAAGACGACGGTTTGGCCGAGGCGGCCCATGTGGCCGAAGTGAAGATGGAGAGCCAGCGGCTGGCCGCGGTGCCCATGGAGCCCAACGGGATTCTGGTAGAGCCCGGCACCCCCGAAGGCGGGATGACCGTGATCTTCCCCAGCCAGGCACCCATCGGCCTCAAGGACGGGTTCGCCGGCCTGTTCGGTCTCGACGGCGACAACGTGCGGTTGATCGCCCCGGCGGTGGGCGGCGGTTTCGGGGCCAAGTCCGGCCTGTATCCCGAATACCTGGTGGCAGCCAAGGCCGCCCTGGAGCTGGGTCGCCCAGTGAAGTGGACCGAGTCGCGCTCTGAAGACATGGTGTCGCTGGTGCAGGGCCGGGGCCACATCTTCACCGCCAAGATGGGGTTCGACAGCGATGGCCGCATCACCGGGTTGAATCTGCACTGCTTGGCCGACTCCGGGGCCTATCCGGCCATCGGCAGCTTTTTGCCCGTACTCACCCAGACCATGGCCCAGGGCGTGTACCAGATTCCCAAGGTCCGGTTCGTGGCCGACGCGGTGGTGACCAACACCACGCAGATCGCTGCCTACCGGGGAGCGGGCCGTCCCGAGGCCACTCAGATCTTGGAGCGGGTGCTGGATGTGGGCGCCGACGAGCTGGGCATCGACCCCGCCGAGATCCGGCGGCGCAACTTAATCGGCGCCGACCAGTTCCCGTACGCCACCGTGACCGGCGCCAACTACGACTCCGGCGAGTACGAGAAGGCCCTGGACGCCGCCCTGGAAGCCTCAGGCTACGCCGATCTGCGGGCCGAGCAGGCCGCCCGGCGGGATTCGGGAGACTCCAAGCTGCTGGGCGTCGGGGTTTCTTCGTATGTGGAGATCACCGCGCCGTTGGGCCTGCACACCGAATACGGCCGGGTAGACGTGTTGAGCGACGGCACCGCGGAAGTGCGGGTGGGCACCAGCGCCCATGGCCAGGGCCATGAGACCGCCTTCTCGATGATCGTCAGCGATCTATTGGGCGTGCCCATGGAGAGCATCAAGCTCATCCAGTCGGACACCGACGAGATTCCCCGGGGCGCGGGCACCATGGGCTCCCGCTCGCTTCAGACCGCGGGCAGCGCGGTGTACAAGGCCAGCGAAGAAGTACTGACTCAGGCCAAGGAGCTGGCCGCCCAGCAACTCGAGGCCAGCGCCGATGACATCGTGGTGGGAGATGGCGGCCTGCACGTGGCCGGTGTGCCCGCCCAGTCGGCGTCGTGGGCCGATCTGGCCTCGGCGGCCGAGGGCGGGGCGATCACCCACGAGCTCGACTTCGACCAGGGCGGGGCCACCTTCCCGTTCGGTGCCCACGTGGCCGTGGTGGAGGTGGACACCGAGACCGGCGGCGTGGAGCTGCTGCGCCATGTGGCGGTGGACGACTGCGGCACTATCTTGAACCCGCTGCTGGTGGCCGGCCAGCAACACGGGGGCGTGGCCCAGGGCGCGGCTCAGGCGCTGTTCGAGTGGGTGCAGTACGACGAGGACGCCAATCCCCGCACCGCCAACCTGGCCGACTATCTCATGCCCAGCGCGGCCGAGCTGCCCAGCTTCGAGGTGAGCAACACCGAGACGGCCAGCCCGATGAATCCGCTGGGGGCCAAGGGCATCGGCGAGTCGGGCACCATCGGCTCGACCCCCGCCATCCACAACGCTGTGGTCGACGCCGTGTCGCACCTGGGTGTGTCCCACATCGAGATGCCCACCACCCCCGAGCGCATCTGGCAGGCTTTGGCCGCCAGCTAACCCGCCACCGGCCCCAGGCCGGGCTCAGTCGAAATCCAGGCCTAAGAGCTTGATGGCGTTGCCGCGGGCGATCTTGTAGACCGACTCGGCGTCGAGGTGGCCGAACAGGCGGGTGGCCACCTCTTTGGTGTTGGGCCAGGTGCCGTCGGTGTGGGGGTAGTCGGTCTCGAAGGTGATGTTGTCGATCCCCACCCGGTCGAGCATGTCCATGCCCACGCTGTCCTTGAAGAAACAGCCGTACACCTGGCGGTAGTAGTAGAACGACGGCGGCTCGGGGATGTTGCTCTTGGCCCCGCTCCAGCCGGCGTGGGTCACCCACACGTCGTCGGCCCGCTCCAGGGCGTAGGGAATCCACCCTATCTGGGCCTCGGCGTACATCAGCTTGAGGTCGGGATAGCGGTGCAGCACCCCGGAATAGAGGAAGTCGACCAGTGAGGCCGCACTGTTGCAGAAGATCAGCGAGGCGGTAACCGCATCGGGGGCGTCGTCGGCGGGAGAAACGGTGCGGGTGCCCGACCCGATGTGCATGCACACCACCGTGCCGGTCTCGGCGCAGGCAGAGAAGAACGGATCCCAGTAGCCCGAGTGGATGCTGGGCAGGCCCAGCCAGGTGGGCAGCTCGCTGAACGCCACCGCCCGCACCCTCCGCTCAGCGTTGCGGTAGATCTCGGCGGCGGCCAGATCGGCGTCCCACAGAGGCACCAGGCACAGCGGGATGAGCCGCCCGCCGGAGTCGCCGCACCACTCCTCCACCATCCAGTCGTTGTAGGCCTTCACACACAGAAGCGACAGTTCTTTGTCCTGGCGCTCGTTGAACAGCTGCCCGCAGAACCGGGGGTAGTTGGGGAAGCACAGCGAGGCGTCGGTGTGGTTCATCTCCATGTCGGCCACCCGGGCCTTGGGCTGCCAGCAGCCGGGGCGCATCTCGTCGTAGGTGATGCCGTCGGTGGACACCTCGTCATAGGGGTAGCCGGCCGCAGCGATGAGCCGCTTGATGGAGTAGGTGTGGTCTTCGTACCGCCACCAAGCCACGTTGCGGCCCTCGGTGCCGGGGCGCTCCCGGTAGGTGCCGCCATCGAGCACCACCTCGCCTTGGGGCAGATACTCGATGCGGGGGCCGATGTCGCGGTATTTGGCCGGCAGCCGGCTCGACCACAGCTCGGGAGGCTCCACCACGTGGTCGTCCACGCTGATGATGCGGGGCATCTCGGTGCCAGCAGGGGATTCAGTCGAAGACTCGGCGGTCATGGTCATGCGGTGGCTCCGGCCGACTCCGCCGCCTGCACTGCGGCCAGCACGTCGTCGACGAACTCGGGAACCAGTACATCGAGTTGCGCTTTGTTGAACGCCCGCTGGTGGATCACATCGGCGCCCTTATAGGCCAGCAGATCGGCGATCTGGTCGATGCAGTTGCCCGGATACCACTTGTAGGTGGCGAAGGCGGCCACCGGCTTGTGGTGCAGCGACGGCAGGGTCATCAGTTTGGCCGTGCCGCCGGGGCGGTGCCCGAACAGCACCAGCCCGTCCACCCAAGTGCCCACCGCCAGCAGGTCGGCCTCGGCGATCTCGGTGAGCTTGATCCCATGCACCGGGCGAACCGATACCTCGTAGCCGGCCTGGCGCAGCTCCCCGCCGATCATCTCCGCTGCTCGCTGGGTGTTCCCCGTGCGGCTCTCAAAGATCACCACTGCCTTCACTGCTGAATCCTCATTGCTGGAACCTCACGGGTTGACTTCTAGCAGCTAAGTCTCTCAAGTGCCACGATGGTGGGATGGGCAAGTACGGGTACTATGTGATCGACAGCGGTTCCCCAACTTGCGGTTGGGGGTCATGGAGGCTGGGTGCGGCTGGCTGCCGTTCTGGCTGGAGTGCTTGGACGAGGAGTACGAGCTGATGCCCGACCAGGCTCCCATCTTGGATCGCAAGCCGTCGGAGTACTTCTTGTCGGGGCGGTGCTTTGTGGGGGTGGAGTCCACCGAGTCGGCCCTGCCCTACGTGATGGACCAGGTGGGCGACGACATCTTGTGCTACTCCTCGGACTACTGCCACTGGGACTGCGACTTCCCCCACTCGGTGAAGCTGCTGGTGGAGCGCGACGAGCGAAAGCGCAATATCCTGACCGACAACCCGGCCCGGCTGTTCGGGATCCCGGTTCCCTAACTGCCCCAGGTACGACAATTGGTACTATCTTCATCTGACAATTAGTATTATATCTATCGGAAATATGGTACTAAAAGGGTGCGAAAATTAGGATAAGTTCCTTCTGCAAACTGGTATCGTGTTTCCAATGCCCCCTACTAGCAGCTACCACCCCCGGATGGTCGACCCGCTTCTAGCGGAAATCTTGGGCGAGTTCCCAGCAGTGATGCTGGTAGGGCCGCGAGCTGTCGGGAAATCCACAACCGCCAAGAGGTATGCCGCCAGCGTGGTTCGGTTGGACAGACCAAACGAGGCGGCCATCTTCGAGGCCGACCCTGATGCGGCACTGCAAGGTTTGCCAGAGCCGATACTGCTAGACGAATGGCAGGAGGTGCCCGCTGTTCTCGGAGCAGTCAAGCGGGCAGTGGACAGCGAACGGCGACCCGGCCGATTTTTGCTCACCGGGTCGGTGTACGCAGATCTGCAAGGTCAGACTTGGCCAGGCACTGGTCGGGTTATACGAATCAAGATGCAACCTCTTACTGTTGCCGAGCAGTTTGGTCGGGCCACAAAGCCCTTCCTGGATCGAGTAGCAGAAGGCGACGACTTGCTCGTGCCGCCCGACCCACCCGACATCCTCGGCTATGCCGACCTAGCCCTGCGAGGCGGCTTCCCCGAAGCAGTGATTGCTCGAACGCCCCAACTCCGCTCCCGATGGATGCAGAGCTATCTGGGGCAGATGTTCACCCGTGATCCAGAGGCTATTGGGCCGAGCCCCGATCCCGTCCGCTTGCGTAGATTCTTTGAGGCCTATGCCTTGAATGCCGGCGGCATTGCCACCGACAAGACGATCTACGATGCCGCAGACGTCAACTCCAAGACAGCCGCCGCCTACAAGCGACTCTTTGAAAACCTGCTGGTTATCGATGAGTTGCCGGCGTGGACGTCCAACAGGCTCAAGCGGTTGACGCTGGCTTCGAAGCGGAGCGTGGTGGATTCAGCGCTTTGGGCCTCGGCGCTCCAGATCGACCAAGCCGCAGTGCGAAGCGACGGCGGCCTGCTCGGGCGGCTGCTCGACATCTTCGTCACTGCTCAACTCCGAGCTGAGGTGGAAACCGCAGCGAACAGGCCCCGCCTCTACCACCTACGCCTAGAACGTGGAGAACGTGAAGTCGACGTGGTTGCCGAACTCGATGCCAGAAGAATTGTCGGCATCGAGATCAAAGCGACGAGCGCCCCCAACGCCAGAGACGCTCGCCACCTCGCCTGGTTGCGGGACCAACTAGGCGACCGGTTCGTCGCCGGAGTGGTGCTGCATACTGGCCCACGGCCGTTCAAACTTGACGACGGCATAATCGCGGCCCCGATCTGCACCCTTTGGGCATAACGGGCGCGCAGTTTGGCGCGTATCCGCAGGTGACAGGTTTCTCAATGAGATATCCCTCGACAGCGTTATCCCAGGTAGGCTACCTATCCGCGCGGCCTCTAAGGGTCATCAACAATTCGCTGTTGGAGCCATTTTTCATCCAGAGTTGGATGGTCTTTCAGAGTGACCCGGGTGTGCGGCCTATAGCGCAAGCGGTCTTTCGCTTCCCATTCCATGAGTGAGCAGAGTATCGGCTAGTCGCGACACAGCGCCTTAGTCAGTCCTCGGGCCGAACCAGTCGGGTAAGTCCACTGGGGGGTGGGGGAGTGGGGTGATGCCCCGCTCTTCAAGGATGGAGGCGTATTCGGCTTTGTCGGCGGGGGCGGGGCGGGAGTCGCCGAAGTAGATCTCCAGGATTTCGGCGCCCTCGTCACCCACCTTGATGGGCCCGAAGGTGGCCAGGTGGGGGAGCTTGATGAGGGTTCCAGCCCGGCACACCTCCTCGTCGAAGGTGACTTCGCCGTCGATGACGAAGATGAAGTGGTCGCTGTTGTGGCCGTGGCGCTCCAGCACCAGTCCGGGGTCGTAGCGGGTGTGGTACACCGCCCGTTCCTGGGTCAGCTCCATGAGCTTCAGCCACACCGACACCCGGCGGCCGTCGGCGTGCTGCTGGGACTTGACCTCGGCGAAGTCCATGTCCTCGGCGTGGATGTACGACACCTGGGGCTGAGTCTCTGTCATCGGCGTGCTCCTTTGGGACTCGGGTCTCGCAGGGAGATCACCGGAACATCTTCAGCGCTGTGCTGTCTGAGGTGTCCTCGGGGCGGGCGCCGTCGTCGGATTCAACCGGGTTCAGCTCGTCGGGCGGGGTGAGGGCCAGGCTGACGGGGGAGTCCAACTCAAACGGGTCGTGCAGGCCCAGCTCGTCGCCCATGTCCCGCAGCGCGGGCAGCACCTCGGTGCCCATGAGCTCGATGCACCGCAGGGAGTCGTCGTGGGTGACGCCGCCGTCGTTGCCCCACAGCATGAGGATCGACGGGCGACAGGTCTCCAGCACCACCCGCAGCTCGGCGATCACCTCGTCGGGGGTTCCGGCCACGATCTCGCGGGCGGCCAACTGCTTCTCGAACGAAGCGGCCCGTGAGCCCCGGACCTCGGCATTGGCCATCTTGGCGTAGTCCAGCCGGCGGGCCGACGACCCGTATCCCGAGGGGCTCACCCAATAGGGGTGGCCGATGCCGGTGAACTCGCCCTGCATCCACATGAACTCTCGGGCGTTCTCTCGGGCCTTGTCGCCGTCTTCCTGCACGTGGACCCGCAGCAGATAGCCCCGGTTTTCCGGGCCGGCCTCGTACCCCACCGCCCGGGCGGCCTGGTCGTAGATCTGCCACAGTTCGCCGGTGAGGTGCAGGGGGGTGTTGAGCGAGATGTAGGGGTAGCGGTGCTGGGCCGCCCAGCGGATGGTCTCGGCGCTGAACACGCCGGGCACCCAGATGCGGGGGTGGGGCTTTTGCAGCACCCGGGCCCAGGGGTTGACCACCCGGTACTGGAAGTGCTCGCCCTCCCAGGAGAACGGCCCGTCGTCGGTCATGGTCTTCACCAGCAGATCGTGGGCCTCGTTGAACCGCTCCCGGTTGTAGGCCGGGTTGGCGTTGAGGCACACCGACTCCTGCCCTGCGCCCCGCACGATGCCCGAAATCAGCCGGCCTTTGGAGATCATGTCGATCATGGCGATCTCCTCGGCGAACATGAGCGGGCTGTCGTAGGTGGGCAGCGGGTTGCCGAGCTGCACGATCTTGGCTCTCTCGGTGATGGCGGCCAGGATGCTCGACATCACCGTGATGCGGGCCTGCATGCAGAACGGGGCGTTGTGGTGCTCGTTCACCATGATCCCGTCGAAGCCCACCTGCTCGGCCAGTTTGTACTCCTCGATGCGCTCGTTGAACAGGCGGCTGCCCTCTTCGGGGTCGTAGTACTTGTTGGAGAACATCACCGAGGTGAAGCCCTCCTTCAGGCCCTCCTCGGCCGGGTAGGCGCTCATGGGCTGCTCGGTGAAATACGACAAGAACATCAGCTAGCTCCTCCGGTGATTTGTGCGGTGCCTGCCGATTTGGCGGTGCCGCTCGTGATGATGGCGGCGAGGGATTCGGGGGCTTCGAGGTCGACGGCGTGGCCGCAGTCGGGGACAACTTCCAATCGGGCGTCGGGCAGGGCCTCGACGAAGGCGTGGGCGCATTCAATCGGTACCACGGCGTCGTTGTCGCCCCACACCACTAGAGCGGGCACGTTCACTCCGCCCAGCAGAGGCCGCAGCCGGCGGTTGTACATGTATGGCTTCCACGCCACCCGGGTGGTCATCTCCCGGTTCATGTCCCAGATGACCAGGGTGTCGTCACTCATGGGAAGCTCGTCGGGGCTATCGCCGTTGCTTGAGAAGATGGCGTCGTAGGCTTCCGGTCGGGAAAAGGCGGCCTGCACATAGTTGGAGTGCGACACCAAGAACTGGTCATAGATGCGGCCTTGTTCGGGTAGCAGCCCGGCCGCGCCCACCAAGATGAGCCGCTTGAGCAGTTCCGGGGCCATGGTGGCCAACTCGGCCGCCACCCAACCGCCGAACCCGCAGCCCACCAGCACCACCGGGCCGAGGTCTTTGGCCCGCAGCCACTGGCCCACCAGCAGGGCCAAGTCGCGGGGATGGCGGGCCCAATCGGGCCGCTCCGACCCTTCGGTGCCGCCGTAGCCCGGCAAGTCCAGCGCGTGCACCGTGTAGTGGTCAGCTAGGGCCTCGTGGACCGGCATCCACCCCGGGTTCCCGAACGAGTGGTGCAGAATCACCAGCGGGTCTCCCGACCCCCCGGTGAATTCCCGCATCCCCAGCCCGGCAACGGTTGTCGTGACGGTTTGCATCGCCATGACGCTATACCGGCTAGGTCCGGCCATGACCCGCTAACCTCACAAGGAATCCTGTTGCAATTCGATAGTTGGCGAATATAAGATAATTTCAGATAATTACAGTCATACAATTGGAGGGACGGGAAGAGCGCTGATGGCTACGGAGACAATCGCACAGATTCTTACCGTGCTGATCGCCGTCTTGGGTATCATCTGGCATCAACAGCGCAGCACCGAGAAGCTGCGCGACGACTTCAACCGGGCCATCAACGGATTGCGCGACGACCATAACGGCCTGCGTCAGGAAGTGGTCAGCAACGGGCAGAGGCTGGCCCGTATTGAGGGTTTCCTGAGGATCGGCATGCCCGCCCCAGCCGAAGCAGCATCAACCGAGGCTCCTGCATCTGAGCCCGTTAGCGTACCTCCAGCGCCAGGCATCGAACCCGCTGCCAACGACTAGGGCATCGACGCCTGGTCGATACGAGCCAAGGTTCCTCATATGCGGCTACTCCACGATCACCACGGACACACACTGAGAGCGCTAGCCGATGACAACGGCATGGCCAACCCATCAGTGCTCGACGCCATAGAACGTTCCCGCAAGCGCAACGCCTAAACAGCAAAAAACCGCTAGATCGGCCTAGCACCATACCTCGATCCCGGTGGCGTGTAGGGCCACCGGCTCGATCCCGGCTCGATCAGCCCGGCGTGGTGGGCATCCAGGCTCGATCCCGGTGGCCGCGGTGGCCCTGGAGTCGATCAGCCCGGCGTGGTGGGCATCCAGGCTCGATCCCGGTGGCCCTGGAGTCGATCAGCTCCCGAGGCGACTCCGGGGCCCCGGCCAGCGTGTAGAAGCCGAGCTCGTTCATCTGGGTCATGGAAAGCCTCCCTTGTTGCCGCTGTGCGGGCTAGGCGAAACCGCTTGTTGAAGTCTGGGCCAGAAACTGTCACCGGGGCTTCCTAGGATGTGGGCCTATGGAGATTGTTCTCGTCGTTGTTGTTGTGGTTCTAGCGGTTGGCCTGTCCGTTGCCCTGCAGCAGTGGCGGCTTGCTAAGGGTGTGGCCGGGGCCGACGACCAAAGGACGCGGGCGGCTCAACTAGAAGTCCAACTGGCTGAACGGAATCTGCAGCTCAGTGAGGCAGCAAGCGAGCGCGACACGGCCAGAACTCAGTTGGAAGAAGTGCGCGACGAGCGAGATGCCGCTCGCGTGGAGCTTGCTGCCGTCAAGGCCGATCATGAAGCCCGAACCGAGGAATTGGCCAAGGCCCGTGAGGAGTTGGAGACACAGTTCAAGGGCATTGCTTCCAATGTGGTGGAAGCCAATAGCAAGGTGTTCTTGGAGCGGGCCAAGGCGCAATTCGAAGATCAGAAGAAGTTGAGTGAGGCCGATCTCAAGCAGCGCCAGCAGGCCATCGACGAGTTGGTCAAACCAGTCAAGGAAAACCTGGCCAAATTCGAAAAACGGGTTAACGAGATCGAAGAGAAGCGGGAAGGCGCCTACGAGGGATTGACAACCCAGATCGGACAGCTCCGGGAGGCGACCGGCGGATTGAGAGAGGCGCTGCGTTCGCCGCAAGTGAGGGGATTGTGGGGGGAGCAGACCTTGCGCAACATTCTCGAAGTGTCGGGAATGCGGGAACACATCGATTTCGTCGAGCAGCACACCGTTGCCACCGACGATGGCAGCGTTCGGCCCGATGCCGTGGTCCGTGTGCCCGGCGGCGTGCAGGTGGTAATAGATGCCAAGACCCCTTTGGACTCATATCTCGAGGCCCACAGCGAGAAAGACGAACAGCGTCAGGGTGAGCTGCTTCAGAGCCATGCCCGATCTCTGATGGGGCGAGCGAAGGAACTGGGGGATAAGGACTACGCAGCGGCGATCGACGGGTCCCCCGACTTCACAGTGATGTTTGTGCCGGCTGACCCGATTCTGGATGCCGCGGTAGACGTGCAGCCCACCCTTTGGGAAGATGCCTGGCAAAAGCACCGGGTGCTTATCGCCACGCCCGGGCTCTTGTTGGCGTTTCTACGCACGGTGGCTCTGGCCTGGCAGCAACAGGATCTCCAAGAGAACGCGCAAGAGATTGCCGATGGTGCGACCGCTTTGTACGACAGCCTGAGGGTCTACGCAGGCCACGTTGACAATGTGGGCAAGGGATTGCAACGGGCGGTGAAGGCCTACAACGACAGCATTGGCTCATTGGAGGGTCGAGTGCTTCCCCGGGCGCGCAGATTTGAGGAATTGGGCCCAGTGAGCGGAGTCAAGAGCATCGAGGGGGTCTCACCGGTGGAGGCGTATCCCCGAGCCGTGGCCGCGGCTGAGTTGGTGGAAGCCGAGGCAGTGTCGGAGTTGGCCGAGCCCAGCGATCCTGAGGACGACTAACGGTCAGTCAGCAGGCGAGGGGGGATCAGCCAGTCGAGTTGACCGGTGTTGTCGGGGTTGAGGCTGACTCGGGCAAGCGCTGCTGTAGGCATCCGCACGTCGGCGCCGGTCAATCGCCCGATTGCGGTTGACGTGGTCGGCTCGTGCCCGACCAGCATGGTGACGGGAGCCTGCCGCTGGCAGGCAAGGGCGATCATGTGGTTGACCGATCCGTAGTACAGCTCGTCGGCGGTCTCCGTCGGACTGGTCCAGCCCCCTGCTTCCATGGCCAATTCGAGGGTTTGGCGGGTTCGAGTGGCGGGCGAGCACAGCACTAGGTCGGGCACATGGCCGGACTGGGCCAAGAAGCTGCCCACGGCCGCGGCGGCTTGGCGTCCCCGCTTATTCAGCGGCCGCTCGATGTCGTTGGTAGCTCCTGCATGCCAGTCGGATTTGGCGTGCCTGAGGAAGATGACCGCAGACATGTCGCAATACGCTAGGCCGGTGGAGCAAACGGTGTACGACGCAGTAGGCGGTCAGGCATTCTTCGACCAATTGGTGGACCGCTTCTATGACGGCGTGGCCGACGATCCGGTGCTTCGGCCGCTCTACCCTGAAGACTTGGGCCCCTCACGGGATCATCTGGCCGGCTTCTTGGCCCAATACTGGGGAGGGCCGCCCCTCTACAGCGCCGAGCGGGGCCATCCCCGGTTGCGAATGCGCCACGCTCCATTCGAGATCGGCGTCGCCGAGCGAGATGCCTGGATGGGCCACATGCGGGCTGCGCTGGCTGGGGCCGGGCTAGGCGAAGACATCCACACCGCCATGGTGGACTATTTCGAGTCGGCTGCCACCCACCTCATCAACAAGCAGCCGCCCGCGCCGCCGACTGGTTCGCGGCGAGTGCCGATCAGCTGACTGCCGCCGCCACTTTGTCGGCAATGACCGGCGACGGCCGGCTCACCGCCTCCAGGTTGATGTTGTAAAGCTCGGCCACGTTGGTGAGGGTGAGCTTGCGGCGGTCGGCCTCGCTCACTCCCGCCTCGTCGAACTCGTTGGCGGTGAACTCGCGGGACCGGGGCCAAGTGGCCGCCCCATGGGGGTAGTCGCTGGACCACATGAAGTGGTCGCTGCCGGTGAACCGCAGGTTGTTCAACCCGATGGGGTCTTCGATGTAGGTCAGGTACACATTGCGGCGGAAGTACTCCGAAGGCTTCATGGTCAGCCGGTCGTCGATCCGGCTCCATGCTCCGCTGTAGGTCAGATCGAGCCGCTGCTCCAGGCGGGCGGCGTAGTCGATGCCCCCTTCTGCGGCCACGATCCGCAGGTTGGGATGGCGCTCGAACACCCCGGCCGCGATCAACTCGGCTGTGGTATGGGCCAGCTCGTCGCGGGCCGTGATCCCGAAGTAGTAGGTGCCCTCCACGGTCACCCCGTAATTGTTTATGGCCTTGGTTTGGTGTCCGCCAAAGATGTGGATGGAGATCGGTATCGATCGATCGGCGGCAGTGGCCCACAGTGACTCGTAGCGGTCGGAGAAGAAGCTGAACTCCCGGGTGGCGGGCGGCGAGCTCCAGACAATGGCACCGCGCAGTCCCATGTCGCCGCAGCGATTCATCTCGGCCACCCCCACCTCGATGTCCCAGGTGGGGATCATGGCGATGCCGATGATCCGGTCGGGGTCTACCGCGCAGAACTCGGCCAGCCAGTCGTTGTAAACCTGGATGCAAGCCAGCTGGAGCTCCACATCGTCGTATTGCAGAAGAGACAGGCCGGCAGTGGGGTAGACCACGTCGGCCAAGGTGTCGTCAACCCACATGTCGGCCAGACGGGTCGCCGGATCATGCCCGCCAGTCGCCCCCACCCAGGCGTCGGGGTCGGCGGCCAGCAGGGCATCCACCTCACCCTGCGTCATCCCGGCGTTTCGCGACAGGGTGAGATTCACTCCCCGGCCCATCTCGGGGGCCTCGAAGTACCAGTAGTGGTTGCCGGGATCTTGCACCGCCCGAGGGGCCCGATCCCGAAGCCGCTGGGGCAGTCGCTCCAGCCACAGATCACCCGGCTCAACGACGTGGGAGTCCGATGAAATCAACACGTCGGCAACAGTACTGGCTTGATGTTGGCAGTTGTCTCAGGAGGGAGGCAGGTGGGCGGTTGCTCCCCGCCCCAGCATCCTGAGGAACACACCTGAGCGGGGCTTGGGGGCGAAGAAGCTCGACTTGGGGGGCATGAGCCCGTTCTCGTCGGCCACCGCCATCAGCTCGCGCACCGTCATGGGGTGCAGGGCGAACCCCACCCGGTTCTCCGCATCACAGCGACGGGCCATCTCGTCGAAACCGAGTGAGGCAGGAAGGTATTCCACGGTCCCGAGCACACCGAGCTCGTCGGCTCCGAGCACGGGGTCGAGGACGGATCGCCGCAGGCGCTCCACGTCCAAGCCGTTCACCGCTCCATTGCCTACCGCCGGGGGCAATGCCACTTGGTGCCATGAACCCCCCAGGTAAAGCCCGGCCACCCCCTTCTTCTGGGGCCGGGCCTGCATGGAAGAGAACACCGGCGTCACCTCCGCCACATCATCCAGGGCGGTCAGGCATTCTTCAGGACTGCGGTCGTGCTGATCGACAGCCAGTCGGTGGAAGGCTTGCACTTGAAGCTGTTCATCAGGGAACACCACGGCCAATGTTCGAGCGAATGCCGAGTTGTCAGGTTCGGCGGCCCTGGCTCGCACCGCGGCGGCCGAGCGGTGGTGGCCATCAGTCACGTACAGCACCTGGTTGTCAAAGGCTGCAATCAGCGACTCCGTGTAGTCGTCGGGAACCGTCCACACCTGGTGGCGCACCGCGGTGGATCCGAACTCCAAATCGGCGGGCGCGGCGGCGGTGATGTCGAATAACTGGTTGTAGAGATCGGCGCTAGACCGAACGGCCATGGCCACCGGACTGGAGGTAGCCCCCACGCCCTGAAGGTGGGCGGTGAGCAGGTCAGCCCGCTCGTCGTGAACGTTCTCGTGAATGCGAATTCGCCCATCCTCAAAGCCCTGCACCGGCACTGTACACACCACCCCCGTCTGTGAGCCCTGTTTGTGGGTCAAGCGGTACAGGTACAGGGCCGATCGCCCGGTCGGGACGAAAGCCTTGGCGTTGAGCAACCGGGTGAGGGCGGCGGCGCCTTGGGTGACCAGATCCTCATGCGAGAGGTCGGAGTTGTCGAAGAGATCCTCTCGGCTCCTGGTGACATTCATGTAGCTGTAGGGGTTTGATGCCACCAGGGCCTGGCGCTGTAGTGGCGAAAGATTGTCGTAGGCCCGGCTGATCACCCGGTCGGCCCAGTCGGGATGCACCACCCAGCCAGCGAAGGGGGCGACCAGCGGCTCGCTCCCAGCTTGGTCGGCGTCGGTGGGGTGTGCGCCGATCACGAGATGGCCGCCGAGTGGGTGTCGAGCACCGAGGCACAGATCACATGCTCGATGGAACCGAGGACTTCGAGCAGATCGTCATCGACATCTCCAGCCACTTCGATGATGGCCACGGCCGCTTCCGAGCCGGAGAAAATCCGATTCTGCATGTTGGCCACATTCACGTGCCGACGGCTCAGTTCTTGCAGCACACAGGCCAACACTCCCACCCGGTCGTGGTGGCGGACGCTCAGTGTGGCGGTGCGTTTGGGGGCCCTCTCCAGGTTGACGCAGTCCAGAACGACGCCGTTGCGGTAGGCCTCGATCACATCGGCTGTACCCTCGGCCACCGCTACCTGGGCCTGATCGGTGGAGGCTCCAATGTGGTGAGTAGCCGTCACCTTCGGGTGACGGGCCAGCTCAGAGCTGATCTGTCCGACACTGCCCGAAGGTTCGCTGGCGAACACATCGAGACCGGCCCGCAGCCCGGTGGTGCCCAGCGCGGCCAGCAGCGCGGCCTCATCGACCACCTCGCCCCGGCTGGTGTTGATGAGCACCGCGTCGGGCTTCATAGCAGCCAGGAACTCAGCGTCCACCATGCCCACGGTGTCTTCGCCGCCCGGCACATGCAGCGAAACGATGTCGCTTGCCGCCAACAGCGCAGCCCGATCGGGCACTTCCTCTACCCCGATGTCGGCCATGCGACGACATGCCTCGCGAGTGCGATCAGTCCGAGCCTCGGTGATGACCCGAAGTCCGCATGCGCTGGCCCGTTGGGCAACTTCGATACCGATTGCCCCCATGCCGATGATCCCCAGGGTGGCGCCGAACAGCCCTCGGGCCTGGCTGTAGGCCTGTTTGTTCCAGTCACCGGTCCGGAGATCGGCGGTGGCGGGGGCGATGTGGCGGTCTATAGCGAACATCAAGCCGATGGCCAGCTCAGCCACCGCAATGGCGTTTCGGCCCGGCACGTTGCACACGAATATTCCCAGCTCGGCGGCTCGGTCGGCATCGATGGTGTTGGTCCCGGCTCCGGCTCTCACTACCAGGCCAAGTCGATCGGCGGCCTCAAGGGCGGCAGCGGTGACCTTGGTGCTGCGCACCACCAGCACGTCGAATCCGGCAACATGTTCGGACAGGCTCTCAGCAGTTAGCGAGGGATCGACCACGCACTCGTCCCCGCCAGCCCTCAGCCGCTCGAGAGCACTCTCAGCCAGGCTGTCAGCAAAGAGGATTCGCATGGCTTGGACTCCGTTATTGCTCGGCAGGCGATGGGATGGGGCACAGGTCGGGTCCCGTTCCTGTGCCGTATAGCGGAACTGTTCCGCTCTACGATACCGCGTTTTTCGATGAGCTGCCGATTGAAATCACCGGGAGAAGCTTGAGGCTTATGACACCCATGTAGCTACAATGGGGGTATTCCCCCAGTCGCTTCGGTGGCTGGGTGCAGGGCTCGCTTAGGCGAGCCCTTGCGATTTAAAGCGTGCCAGCGACAGTGCTTGGGCCGGTATTTTCGGCGGCGTGGCAGACAGGCGCAGTGGGGGAGCGGTACCTCGGCGGGGTCGGCTCGGGCGTACGGCCAAGATGGCCGGTTTGGGCGCCCGTAGCGGCGGGCGGTGGGCGATGGTACGAGCGCGTCAAGTGTTCGCCGACGCCGAGCGGACTGAGACCCTCGATGCCGAGCGAGAGTTGCGCACTGCGGCCGATGTGGTGGAAGTGCTGGGAAACATGAAGGGCGCGCTGATGAAGATCGGCCAGATGGCCAGCTATCTCGACGTTGGCCTGCCCGAGTCCACCCGGTCGTCTCTGGCTCAGCTCCAGGCCAACGCCCCGCCTATGAGCCCGGCCCTGGCCGAGTCGGCGCTAGCCGCCGAGTTGGGCGCTCCGCCTGATGAGCTTTTCGAGCAATGGGATCCGGTACCCGTCGCGGCGGCCTCCATCGGCCAAGTCCACCGGGCCATCACGCCCGACGGCCGGGCCTGTGCGGTCAAAATCCAGTATCCCGGCGTGGCCGAGGCCATCGCCGCCGATCTGGGCTCGGCGAAGATGGTATTCCGAGCTCTCTCGGTGCTGTTTCCCGGCCTCGACCCCGCCCCCATCGTGGAGGAGCTGCGCCAGCGGCTTACCGAGGAATTGGACTACGAGCACGAGGCGTCTAACCAGCGCCTGTTCGCCGATCACTACCGAGGCCATCCCTACATTGCCATCCCCGAGGTGTGCGACGACCTGAGCTCGGCCCGAGTGCTGACCACCGAACTGGCAACCGGAGCGACTTTCGAGGAGGTGCTGGGCTGGCCTCAAGATCAGCGCAACCGGGTAGCCGAAACCGTCTACCGATTCTCGATCGGGTCGATCTATCGCCTATGGGCGTTCAACGGCGATCCCCACCCGGGGAACTATCTCTTCCACCCCGACGGATCGGTCACGTTCTTGGACTTTGGCCTGGTCAAGCGGTTCAGCGAACAGGAGACCACCCAGTTCGAGCGAATGCTCACCGCCATGGTGATCGACCGAGACATCCCCCGATTCCGAGCCGAACTGGTGACCGCCGGACTGCTGCCGGCCGATGCCCCGTTCAGCGATGACGAGGTAGAGGCGTTCTTCACCCATTTCTACGAGTTCGTGCTCACCGACGAGACCCGGACCTTCACCCAGGAGTATGCCGCCGCGGGAGTCAGGGCCATCTTCGATGCCTCTGGCGAGCACGCCGAGCTGAAGAAGGTGCTCAACGTGCCGCCCTCGCTGGTAGTGCTCCAGCGCATCAACCTCGGGCTCATCTCGCTGTTCGCCCAACTCGGTGCCACCGCCAATTGGCGGAGCATCGCCGAGGAGCTGTGGCCGTTCACCGACCGGCCCCCATCAACCCCGATGGGCGAAGATGCGCAAGCTTGGCGTCGTTCGCTCCACCAATAGCCGGTAGGTACCTCGACGGGACTCTGGCTTACGCTTCTCATCCATGAGCATTTTGGGCAATGAGGTGAGGCGGGTGGAAGACCCCCGGATGCTGACCGACGGGGGAACCTATGTGGCCGACATCCCACTTGATGGGGCGGCCCATGTCGTGTTCGTGCGATCGCCAATCGCCCACGCCCGGCTGTTGTCGGTGGAGACAAGCGATGCCCGGTCCATGCCCGGCGTGATCGATGTAGTTACGAGCGACGACTTGGACTTGCCGCCCCGCCCTCCGATGGCAGGCGATGCCGCCATGTCCCGCCCGCTGCTGGCCACCGGCAAGGTGCGCTTCGTCGGCGAAGCGGTGGCCGCGGTTGTCGCTGAGACCGTCGAGCAGGCCACTGACGCGGCCGAGGCAGTATGGGCCGACTACGACCCGCTGCCCGCGGTGGTCGATGCTGAGACGGCGGCCGACGGCCCCAAGTTGTTCGACGATGCTGAGTCCAATGTTGCCATCGCCCTCCCCCCCACATCCGAAGTGGACTTCAGCGAGTGCGAGGTGGTGATCTCTCATCGCGTTGTCAACTCCAAGATCTACGCCAGTCCCATTGAGGGCCGAGTGGCCGCCGCGGCATGGGGCGACGACGGCCGACTGACCTGCTGGTCGAGTACCCAGGGGCCTCACACTGCCCAAGGGGCCATTGCCGGCGCGCTGGGTTTGGACCTGTCGCAGGTGCGGGTGATCATTCCCGATGTAGGCGGCGGCTTCGGCACAAAGGCCAGCCCCGGTGCCGAGGAGTGCCTGCTGGGATGGCTGGCCCGTCGAGTGGGCCGCCCGATGCGCTGGGCCGAGACTCGCACCGAGAGCCTCCAGTCGCTAGGCCACAGCCGGGCCCAGTTCCAGACCGTCACCCTGGGCGGCACCGCCGATGGTCGCTTCACCCACTACCGCCTGGACATGCTGGCCGACGCAGGGGCCTATCCCGGTGTGGGGGCCCTTCTGCCCACCTTCACCGGGCTCATGGCCTGCGGCAACTACGACATCGCCCATGTGGCCTGGTCGGCCACCGCCGTAGCCACCAACACCTCCCCGGTAAACGCGTTCCGAGGGGCTGGTCGGCCGGAGGCCACCGCAGCCATTGAGCGGGCGGTGGACCTCTTCGCGGCCGAGATCGACATGGATCCGGCTGAATTGCGCCGCCGCAATTACCTTGCCCCTGACGCCTTTCCCCTCACCACGCCCACTGGGGCGGCATATGACTCCGGGGACTACCGGGCCTCGCTGGAGGCGGCGCTGGAAGCGGCCGACTACCGCGGGCTGCGGGCCGAGCAAGCCGTTCGCCGGGAGCATGGCGATCATCGGCTTCTGGGCATCGGGGTGGCCACCTATGTGGAGGTCACCTCACCCATGGGGCCTGTCTGTACGGAAACGGGAAGCCTGGAACTGCGCCCAAATGGCACGGTGCTGGCCCGCACCGGCGCCACCCCGTTCGGCCAAGGCCACGTGACCACGCTGACGATGGTGGTGGCCGACACCCTGGGCATCGATATGGACCAAATCGAAATGATCCACGGCGACACCGACGAGATCCCCTCCAGCGACATCACCGGAGGCTCCCGCACCGCCCAGATCGCCGGTTCAGCCTTGCTCAACGCCTCTGAGAAGCTGATAGATGCGGCCCGCCCATTGGCAGCTGATCTGTTGGAGGCTGCGCCTGCGGATGTGGTGCTCGATTCAGAGACCGGCCAGTTTCATGTGGTCGGCACCCCGGCCCGATCTGCTGGTTGGGCCGATGTGGCCGCGGCAGTCTCAGAAGCCCTGTTCGTGGAAAACGACTTCGAGCAGCACGGGGCCACCTTCCCGTTCGGAACACACGTGGCCGTGGTGGAGGTAGACGCGGACACCGGAGAGGTGACGTTGGAGCGGCTGGTGGCAGTGGACGACGCCGGAACCCTCTTGAACCCGCTGCTGGCCCACGGCCAGATCCACGGCGGGCTGGCTGCCGGCGCGGCCCAAGCCCTTATGGAAGAGGTCCACTACGACTCCGACGGCAACCTGCTGACCTCGAACTTCGCCGACTACGGCGTGATTTCCACCACCGAGCTGCCCAGCTTCGAAGTCCACGAGTCGGTCACCCCCACGCCGCTGAATCCGTTGGGGGCCAAGGGAATCGGCGAGTCGGGCACGGTGGGCTCTACTCCGGCAGTGCAAAACGCGGTGATCGATGCCTTGTCGCACATTGGCATCCGCCACCTCGACATGCCCGCCTCTCCTGAAAAGGTCTGGTCTGCCATAGCTTCCTCAACCGGCTAGCGCTTCACCTACGCTGGCGGGCCATGAAGTTCGGCATCGGTTTCGCAAACATTCTTCACTGGACCACCGCAGAGGGGGCGGTGGAGTTCGGACAGGCGGCGGAGGCGGCCGGGTTCGACTCGATCTGGACGGTGGAGCACGTGGTGTATCCGGACAGCTACGCCTCGGAGTATCCCTACGATCCGTCGGGCAAGATGGCGATGACGCCCGACTCCCCTATGCCCGACCCGCTGATCTGGCTGACTTGGGTGGCGTCAGCCACCACGAGCCTGCGACTAGGCACAGGCATCTTGATCCTGCCCCAGCGCAACCCGGTGGTGTTGGCCAAGTCGCTGGGAACGCTCGACTCCATGTCGGGGGGTCGGGTGAGCCTCGGAGTTGGCGTGGGCTGGCTTAAGGAGGAGTTCGCGGCGCTGGGCATTCCCTGGGAGCGGCGGGGCCAGCGCACCGACGACTACATCGGGGCCATGCGGGCACTATGGGATGGCGACAGCGCATCGTTCGACAGCGATCACGCCTCGTTCTCGGGGGTCAGCGTGAACCCCAAGCCGGCCAGCGGCCGGGTGCCCATCGTGATCGGAGGCCACTCGAAGGCCGCCGCCCGTCGGGCTGGACGGCTGGGCGACGGTTTCTGGCCCGGGCCGAGGGAGGGGGTGTCCATCGCCGAGTTGATCGACGTCATGCGTCAGGAGGCGGCGGCGGCTGGCCGAGATCCCGAGAGCATCGAGATCACCGTGGGCTTGCCCAATACCCCGATGGACGACCCCGCTGGGTTGGTACAGGAGGTGGCTGAGTTAGGGGCCCACCGGCTGATCGTGCCGTCTTTCTTGTTCTTCGCCGACACCGCCGAGACGATGGCTGCATTCGGAGCGCAGCTTCAGGCCGTGGCTCAATGAGCAACATCGAGGAGTGCCTTAGGGGTGCCCGGTGAGCAGCATCCAACAATGGCAAGCTGTCGCGGTCGAGCGATCCGGACTAGACGACTTTGGAGGCGACGACTACCTCGAGGGTTTGACCGTGCTGGAGGAGTCGCTAGAAGCCGAAGCGGGCATGACCGACATCGGCCGTTTTGCCATCGGCGAGATCATCACTGGGGCCCTCATGGGGCGCCTCAAGGCGGCAGCCGGCTTGAAGGCCCGGCCCGAGGCTGCCGACGTCGCAATCGAGCAACCGCTGGTCATCATCGGCCTGCCCCGCACTGGCACCACTGCCTTGCACCAGCTGATGGCGGCCAGCCCTCATTTCCAGGGGTTGGAGCTCTGGCTGGCCGAGATGCCCCAGCCCCGCCCGCCCCGTGACCAGTGGGAGAACATCGACGACTACATCACCTGCAAAGCGAAGATGGATGCAATAGCCGAGATGAACCCGGATCAGTCCGCCATCCATCTCCAATTGGCCGACACGGTGGACGAGTGCTGGAACATTTTCCGCCAGTCATTTGCCAGCGTGACGTTTGAGTGCCTGTTCCGGATACCCACCTATTCCACCTGGTGGGCCAACTGCGACATGGGTGCGGCTTATGCCCAGCATCGCCGCAGCATCGGTCTGATCGGTGTTGACGAGCCCGACACTCGCTGGATCTTGAAAGACCCCAGCCACCTCTTTGCCCCTGAGGCGCTGTTTGCCACCTATCCCGATGCCAACGTGGTGATGACCCACCGTGATCCGCTGAAGGCGGTGGCGTCGGTGTGCAGCCTCACCGCGGTCAGCCGCCAGGGTTTTGAAGAGCATCCCGACAACATCGCCCACGGTGCCGAGCAGACCGAGCTGTGGGCTCGGGGCATCGAGCGGATGCTGGCCTCCCGAGCCGGGCGCGAAGACCGGTTCTACGACCTGCACTTCGCTGACTTCCAGCGTGACCCGCTGGGCAGCGTGGCTGCCATCTGCGACCGATTCGGCTATCAGTTCGACACCGCCGCCGAGGCGGCCGTGGCCCAGTGGGCCGTCGATCACCCCAAGGGCGAACACGGTGTCCATGACTACAGCCCCGAGCAGTACGGGCTGCGGGCCGAGGTGATCCACGAGCGCTATGCCAGCTACATCGAGGCATGCGGGGTGGCAGCGGAATGAGCAACAGGACAAGCAACGGCAAGGCAGTGGAATGAGCGAAGTTGATCTGGCCAAGTGCTGGGAGGAGTTCTGCGACCTTCTGCGAGACGCAGGCCGCCAAGTGTTGGACGCATCACCCGACGACGACTTCGACCGGGCCGAAGGATTGCGCTACGTCACCCGGCTGGCCAGCAACTTCCTGCGGGCCAACCTGGAGGAGTCCGATCCGGCTCGAGCCACCCTCAATCAGTCGGGCGTGAAGATCGGCCTTGACAATCCCGACTACGCCTACGGGGGAGCTCGGCTGTCGCCCCGCTTCGAATACCGGCTGCGCGGCCGCATCAACGATGCCCACTCCATCCGCATGGGGGCGTTCAGCGGCGGCCTGGGCACTCCCGAGGGGCTGATTCGCGACAGCTACTTGGTCACCGAGGACCTGGCATTGGATGCCGATGGCTGCTTCGAGGTGGCCATCAGCACCGAGCCCCAATCCGGCCCGCGGCTAGCCATGAAGGAGGGCACCAACGCCCTGACCATCCGTCAGACCCTGCTGGACCGGCCCAACCAGACTCCGGCCGAGCTTGTCTTGGAGCGCACCGATGCCGGTGGCCCACCCCAGCCAGTGGATCCCGGGCGGTTGTCCGATGCGCTGGGCCGGGCTGGCTTCACCGTGGCCGCCGTCGTGGGTCAGTTTCTGGGCTGGACAGCCAGCTTCGCCGCCCACCCCCATGAGATTTGGCCCATTGATCCCGAGTTGCTGGCCTTTGCCCAAGGCGACCCCGACACGTCGTACAACTACGGCTACTACGACCTGGGCCCCGACGTGGCTTGGATCATCGAATTCAAGCCCCCTGAGTGCGAGTACTGGAACATTCAACTGGGCAACCACTGGCTGGAGTCATTGGACTTCGAGTACTACCGGACCAGCCTGAACCACCACACCGCGACGGTCGAGGACGACGGCACGGTGCGGGTGGTGGTGGCCCGGCGCGATCCCGGCCATCCCAATTGGCTGGACACTGCGGGGCATAGCCGGGGCGGGTTGGCCCTCCGCTGGGTGGGGGCAGAAATCGAGCCCGAGGTCCGCTGCCGGGTAGAAGCTCTCTAGATCTCGTGGCTAGGACGCCCGGGGCCGCCGGCGGGTTCGCCGCTCATGTCGGCGTTGAGCTGGGCTTTGGCCATCAGATCGGCTACTACTGGCTTGAGCTCGGTGGGGTTTTGGGACGCGAGAGGCACGTTGGGGCCAAGGGCCCAGCCCTCGGCAATGCCCAGCCGGCCGTTGCCCACTACCCACACCCGGCCGGTAACGTTGGCCGCTTCAGGGCTGCACAGCCAGGTGACGATGGGGGCGATCCAAGTGGGGGACATCGTTTCCTGGACCTCTTCGGATATATCGGCACCGCCCATCAGCGAAGCGGTCAGCCTGGTTAGGGCACTGGGGGCGATGCAGTTCACCGTGATGCCGTAGCGGACCAGTTCCATAGCGGAGATCACCGTGAAGGCGGCGATGCCGGCCTTGGCTGCGCCGTAGTTGGTCTGGCCCACATTGCCGAAGATGCCCGATGGCGACGCAGTGTTGATGATCCGGGCTTGAAAGCTGCGCCCTGCCTTGGTCTGCTCCCGCCACCAGGCGGCCGCGTGATGCACGGGGGCGAAGGTGCCCTTGAGGTGAACTTGAACGACGGCGTCCCAGTCGGATTCGCTCATGGAGAACACCATGCGATCCCGCAGGATGCCAGCGTTGTTGATGAGGATGTCCAAAGTGCCGAACGTGTCGATGGCCTGGTGGATCATGTCCCGGGCCGCGTCGAAGTCGCTCACGTCGGCACCGTTCACCACCGCCTCGCCGCCCATGGCCCGGATCTCCTCGACCACCTCGCCCGCGGGTCCGGTGTTGCCGCCCCCGCCGTCGGGGTCGGCACCCAGGTCGTTCACCACGATCTTGGCACCGTGCTCGGCCAGCATCAGAGCGTATTCCCGCCCGATGCCCCGACCCGCGCCGGTGATGACCGCAACCCGTCCTTCACAAAGCTTGCTCATGATGTGGAACCCCTCGTGCTATCGAGCCCTTCGTCCATTCGAAGGGGCTTCGCCGACGAACTATAGAAGGGTGTCAGCCAGTATTCGCCATTGGGCCGTGGGTAGCTCACCGCGGGGAGCGAGCACCTGCACGGCCACGTGGTCGGCACCGGCGTCGTGGTGAGCCTGGATTCGTGATCGGATGGCGTCCAAGTCGCCCCAGGCCACGATGGCGTCCACCAGGCGGTCGGACTGACTGGTCACGTCCTCCTCGGTGAAGCCCAGCCGATAAAGGTTGTTAACGTAGTTGGGCAGATCCATGTAGAAGGCCATGTTCTCCCGGGCCAGCGCTCGAGCTACCTCCGGATCGGTCTCCAAGCACACCTTCTGCTCTGGGGCCAGCAGGGCGTCGGGTCCCATGATTCCCCGAGCAATGGCGGTGTGCTCGGGAGGCACGAAGTAGGGGTGGGCGCCAGCAGCGCGCTCCGCGGCCAGTGCCAGCATCTTGGGGCCCAGTGCGGCCAGCACCACTGGCGGGTCCTCGTCAGGGCCGGCGGCCAAGTACATGGCCCCCTCCATGGCGTCGAGGTACTCCACCATGTAGGAGTACGGCTTGGAGTAGTCCAGGTTGCGAATGCCCTCGATCATCGGGCCGTGGCTTACGCCGATGCCCAGCAGGAACCGGTTGTCGAACGCTTCGGCCACTGTCTTCTGGGCCGCCGCGGTGGTCATGGGATGCCGGGCGTGGACCTGCACGATGCCGGTGGCGACCTTCATAGTGCTGGTGGCCTCAAGCATGACCGATGCCGACACGAACGGGTCCCGGCCGACAGCCTCGGGGATCCACAGCGTGGGCCAGCCCATCTCCTCTAGTTCGGCGACGACTTCTCGCACCTGACTTGAGGGCCGCTGGTCCAAGACTCCTTGCCACAGTCCAATTCTTCCGATGTCCATGGGCGGGCAGGTTAGTGATTGGAACTGGCACACCCATAAGCCCTGGCGTATGTGCGGGCTACGCTTCGGGCCGTGCCCAGCTATGAGAACTTGCTGTACGAGGAGTCCGACGGGGTGGCAGTGGTAACGCTGAACCGGCCCGAGCGGCTCAACGCCATGGACAACACCTCTTGTGATGAGCTCCGGGCGGTGTGGGCTCATCTCCGCTACAACGACGACGTGCGGTGTGTGATCCTCACCGCTACTGGCGAGCGGGCGTTCAGCACCGGGGTGGACATCACCGGATCGTGGAAGCAGCCTGCCTCGCCATTCATGGTCGACGACCCGATCTCCACCGTCGGGCCCAAGTCCAACGACTACTGGAGGCCGGTCATCGCCGCCGTGAACGGCATGGCCGCCGGAGGCGCGTTCTACTTGCTGGGCGAGGTGGAGTTCATCATCGCCTCCGAGAACGCCACCTTCTTCGACCCCCACGTGAGCCACGGCATGCCCGCGGTAAACGAGCCCATGTTCATGCTCCAGCGGATGCCGCTGGGCGAGGTCATGCGGATGTCGCTGTTGGGTCGCCATGAGCGCATGTCGGCCCAACGGGCCTTCCAGATCGGGCTGGTGCAGGAGGTGGTACCCCAGGAAGAGTTGATGGACGCGGCTCGCTGGGCCGCGGAGGCCATCGCATCGGCCCCCGAGCGCTTGGCCATTGAGGCCACCATGCGGGGGCTGTGGACCGCCCAGTACACCACGCTGGCCAACGCCATGAACAGCGGGGTGGCCTACTTGAGCCTGGCTGGAGCCGAGGAGGAGATCACCGAGAAGGCCCGGGGCATCAAGGAGCAAACCCGAATCGAGCCCCGCATTCGATGAGTCCGGCCGCAGGCAAGAGGGAACTGAGCAATCGATGACTCCAACGATGAGTCCCGGCGCACTCGCCGGGCTGCGGGTGGTGGACCACACCGATATGCGCGGCGCGCTTTGCGCGCGGGTGCTGGGCGACCTTGGGGCCGAGGTGATCCGAGTGCCGCCGACACCTGATCCCGAAGGTCTGGCCCACGCCCATCGCAACGCCAACAAGGCGGCGGGCGAGGCTGCCGAGTTGGAGTCGCTGATGGCAGACGCCGACTTGCTCATCGACAACACCGGGTTGGACCTCGACGAGATGGTCGAGCGCCATCCCACCTTGGTGGTGGTTGCGCTGACCGATATGGGCCTCACTGGCCCCCGATCGGAGTGGCGGTTGGAGCCGCTACCGGCATTCGCCTCATCCGGCGGGCACTTCTTGTCGGGGTTTCGGGACAAGTCTCCGTGCTGGCATCCCGGCTATCTGGCCCACGACTGCGCCTCGGTGTTCGGCGCCATCGGCGGGTTGGCCGCGGTCATAGACCGCCGCCGCCACGGCCAGGGCCAAGTGGTGGAAGTGAGCGTGCAGGAGGCTGCTCTGTCCGGACTCAACCCGTGGTCGGTGCTCATTCCCGACTACGTGAGGCACTTTCCCGAACTGCCTGATGAGGGTCGCCGCAACGCCGACGGAAACTACTGGATCTTCCCGGCCCGAGACGGCTGGGTGCGCACGGTGATCGGCACTCCCTACCAGTGGACCGGCTTCGTGGAGGTGCTGGGCAACCCCGACGCCTTGACCGGACCAGAGTGGGCCGACGGCGTGTTCCGAGGCCGCAATCGGGACGTTATCCACGTGGTGGCCGACGCGATCACGTCACAGCGCGACCGAACCGATCTGTTCCAGCACGGTCTGGCCGCAGGCACCACCATCGGCGTGATCCAGTCGCCCAGTGAGTTCGCCAACCATCCCCAGGTGGTGGGTCGGGGGTTCTTCCGCCACGACGTGGAGGGCTCCGAAGGCCAGCCCATGCCCGCCGCCGCCTGGAAGCTCTCGGGGACCCTGGCCGGGGTGAGGAAGCGGGCTCCCGCGGCCGGGGACGAGGCAGTTCAGTTCGGCCCCCGTCCCATCGATAACCCCTGGTCAGCCGGGCTTTCGAAGAGTCCCAACGACAACGGCCAGCTGCTGGCTGGAGTGCGGGTGGTGGAGTTCGGCATGGCTGCGGTGGTGCCCGAGGCCACCTGGATGCTGTCGGACTTGGGTGCCGATGTCATCAAGATCGAATCGGTGACCCATCCCGACTCGCTGCGCTTCGCCGGCCGGGGCGATCTCAACAAGGCCTTCCCATTCAATGCCGAGAGCCGGGGACGGCGGTCGGTGGCCCTCGATCTGACCACCGAACAGGGCCGGGAGTTGGCCTTGGAACTGTTCATGGCCGCTGATGTGGTGGCCGAGAACCTGCGGGGCGGCTCGCTAGACAAACTGGGCCTGGGGTGGGACGACATGTCGGCCCGGCGGCCCGACCTGGTGTACGTGTGCTCGCAGGGTTACGGGCGGGGCGGGCCGATGGGGAAGATGCCGGCCTACGGGCCGCTCAACGCCAGCTTCGCCGGGGCCCACTGGCTCTGGAACCACGCCGATGTGCCGTTTCCCTGCGGCACCACGCTGAATCACCCTGACCACATCGCCGGGAAGCTGTTGGCGGTGGCGGTGCTGGCCGCTCTCGACCACAAGCAGCGCACTGGCCAGGGCCAGCTCATCGACATGGCCCAGACCGAGGCAGCGGCCTATCTGATCGGCGACGTGTACATGGGCGCGGCCGCTGCTGGTGCCGATCCCCAGGCCATTGGAAACCGCTCCGAGACCATCGCTCCCCACGATGTGTATCGAGCCGGAGGCGACGACGATTGGGTGGCGCTGGCCTGTCACGACGATGAGTCGTGGCAGCGGTGCTGTGACCTCATTGGCGTGGAGAACCGCTGGCCGGCCAACGCCGACCGGCTGGCCGATGTCGAGGCGGTGGATGCTGCGATTGCCTCCTGGATGGCCGGTGGACTGGCTGCCGACCGAGCCGAGCGGTTGCAGGCCGCTGGAGTGTCAGCCATGCCGGTGATGGGCCCCTACGACCACTTGGGCGATGAGCACTTGGCCTCAAGGGGCGCCCTCGACGTGTTGGAGCACCCGGTGGTGGGCAAAGAGACCCACGTGGGCAATCCGATCCGCTTCAGCCTCACCCAGACCCGCACCGCCGGTCCTTCGCCACTGCTTGGCGCCGATACCGTCGAAGTGCTGGGCGAAGTCCTCGGCATCCCTCCCGACGAAGTAGAAGCCCTAGCCGAAGCCGGCATCTGCCGCTGAGCGGCGACATCCAGTGAACCTCCCCGGGTTTCACACAGCCAGCGCATTACCCGGGGAGGTTCAACCTGTGGTCGGGACGGGTCGGCCAAGATGGCCAAGCAGGGCTACTGGACCGCTGAGGTCGTTTCGGTTGTTGCCATTGAGAGATGGCCGCTTATTCCCTGCACATGCAGCTGAGGGTGCAGCCATGATGGTGCGGTGAGTCCAGTCGAAGAGCTTGTCGGCGCCGTCGATGCAGGTGTCTCCCTCGGGGTCGGCGATCCTGCTGTTCTCGTCCTCGCGGCCCCTGATTGCGGCTGCGATGCCTGCGACAGCGGGTCGCAGGACGCCCTCGACGAACTCGACGAGTACATGCTCAGCGTGGTCAGAGGCTCCGAAAGATCCTGAAGCATGTGCCGAGGAACGGAGGCAGTGTGCGCTTCCCCTGGCAGAGGAGATGCAGGAGGGATGAGATCGACAGAATCTTGGCCAATCCGAACGGATGGAACGAGCTTTCCGGGGCTGCATGGCTTAATGAGGAGTAGTCGCGGCGACTACCGGGGCTGTTGATTCGGTGGGGGAGGCTCGGGCACGTAGTGAAAGCCTCGTCCGGTACGAGCGGATTGCGCCGCCCTGATCAAGCCATCGTCGGCAAGGGCAGATAGACGTCGTCCGGAGGTGAGCACGCTCAGACCCGTGAGGTCGGCGACTTCAGTGCTGGACACGCGGCCGCGCCGGGCGGCCCAGTCGCAGATCAAGGCATTTTGCCCTTCGGGAGTGCTGAGGTAGGGAAATAGGTGGGAGAGTCGGCCCCGTGCCTCATCGCTCAGGCGATACGCGGGCGGGTAGTTGGCGGGCACACCGGCGACCTTGGCGATCACTCCTGGCATGAATTCCTCGGGCCGGTCACAGTAGGCATCCTGCTCATCGGCAAGCTTCGCGGCTTCCAAGCGAGAGATGGCTTCAGCTGCCTCTGCCTTCGTGCGTTGGAGAAGAGGGGCGGCAGCTTCGGCGTCGATCCAGCCGCGTCGGCACAATTCATTGATGAGCAGATGCGGCTCCACGCCGGTAGTCAGGTTCTCGGGGAAGATGTCGGCAATGAACAAGATCACTCCTCTGTCAGGTTCGCCGCCGAGAAGAGTGACCCGTACGTAAGGGCCAGTGATCTCATTGATTTCCGGGCGAGGCCGCCCGATGGCAAGCATGTCGCGTGTCATCCTGGCGACGCCTATTCCCTGGCGTTCGGCAATCCCCAACGCAGCCGCTGCCTCTGCCAGGCTGCGGTATCGCGGAACCGCAGGGTGGGAGATGATGTTCGACGGATCGATTCCACCCACAAATCCGCCTGGGGAAGTGACGGTCATCGTGTCGCCCGCATGTTCCACAGTGGTGGGTAGAGTTGAACGCCAGTCACGATGCACCGATCCGTTGACAATTGCCTCACGCAGTGCTCTAGGTGGGATGGCCTGCGGCTGGCCATAGGCAAAGCCATGGGCGATGTGGAACGTGCGGTTGGCGGCCTGGCAAGCCAGTTCAACCTCGTGGATTTGCTCCAACAGGGGACCAGTGCTGCGGACGCGGTTGCGACTGTCGCCGCCTGGGGTGTCGCGTCGGATGTAGTCGATGCCGGGGTAGGGAGTCGCGACAAACAGCAAGCTGCCTGCGTTGGTCAGACGACTGCTGCTATCGGCCAGATTCAGGCGGCGCATGAGGTCGGCGACAGGGGCTTCTGCCAACTCTGAATCGGTTGGGCTGCCTCGCTGCCGTAGGTAGCGCCTTGCGATTTCGGCTGCTACTGGGCTCACGTCGTCGAGGGTCTGTCCAGATGGCTGCTCAGACCAATCAAAGCCGCTGTTATGGGGCTTTCTTGTATACCATGTCGAGGCATCGATTTCAACGCAGTTGGCATCGATGCGCCACCGGATGCGCCCCCCGTACCGGATGGGTTCAACTGCTTCATGGGCGGTGAGCACCAAGATTCTGCATTCACAGAGGACAGCCTCTCTGACATCGATGGTGAGCTTGCGCTCGGTCAGCTCGTAGATGCGGTGACGCAGCCATTCGGCATCGAGCTCGGTTCCGATCCGTGTGCCATCGTCGGCGATTCCCACAATGAGAGCGCCTCCCCCTGGCGTGTTGGCCATGCACGCCATCTCCTCGGCGAGATATGAAGCCGCCACCTTGCTGGTGCGTTCGCCGGGGATGATCGACTGTCCCTGTCGGCGCCCGGGCTCCTCTTTGAAGTCGATTTGGGTGGTCTCGGCCTGGCTGGGGGCCTGGCCATCGGCGAGGTGCTGGAGTGCGGCGTTGATTTGCTGCTCCAGTGGGTCAGGACCAAGAAACTGAAAGGTCACCCCAGTATTCTAGACATGATTATAGTTTTATAGACGAAAGTATAAGTAACTGGCCAAAGTTGGAACACCTGATGGGTTTTCGGCGCAACCACTGAGGCATTCGGATCCGTGCCGTCTTCTCGCAGGGCTGGCATGGTGTAGGTTTTCACTGCCCTGAACACGGAGGAGACCCATGGCCGACGAGTACTACCGGGTCACATTGCCTGACTCGGAACTTCCCACGCAGTGGTACAACATCATCCCCGACCTGCCAGCGCCACCCCCGCCTCCACTGCATCCAGGCACGCTAGAGCCAGCCGGGCCTGATGATTTGGCTCCCCTGTTGAAGATGCACACGCTGGGTCACAGCTTCATTCCCGACCCCATCCATGCTGGCGGGCTGCGCTACCACGGCATGTCCCCGCTGGTGTCGCACATCTACGACTCGGGACTGGTCGAAGCAGTGGCCATCTCCCAGTCGGAGTGCTTCGCGGCAGCACTTCAGTTTGCCCGCACCGAGGGCATCGTGCCTGCTCCCGAGCCCACCCATGCCATTGCAGCGGCGGTGCGCGAAGCGCTGGTATGCGCCGAAGCCGACACTTGCCGCTAGACGGAGCCGACAAGGGAGCAGGTATGAAAGTCCTCGTGATGGGCGGGAGCCAGTTCAACGGCTACGCCTTGGTCATGGAGTTGGTGAAGTATGGCCACGAGGTCACGGTGCTGAACCGGGGGCGCACGGCGGTGGGCTTTCCTCGGTCGGTCCGTCGGCTGGTGGCCGACCGCACTGATCACGACCAGGTGCGGTCGGCGCTCAAAGACGAGACCTTCGACGCTGTCCAGGACATGAGCGCGTATCACCCGGCCGACATGGAGTTGATGATCGAGATGTTTGAAGGACGAGTCGGCCACTACATATTCGCTTCCTCCACCGTCATCTATGCCCCCACCGACATCTTGCCCATCACCGAGGACCACCCCGATGATCGGGGGCCCAACCAGAACGAGTACGGGCTGCACAAGCTGCTGTGCGAGGACATCTTGGTCGACGCCTGGCGCAGCCGGGGGTTCCCGGCCTCCATCGTGCCGTTCTCGATGGTGTTCGGCCCCCGCAACATCCTCGCCGACCGGGAGCAGCGGATGATCTTGCGGCTGCTGAGGGGTCGCCCGGTCCTGATCCCCGGCGACGGCACCACCCTGGGCCAAGTCGGCCATGTGGACGACCAGGCTCGGGCGCTGCGGATGATGATGCTTCAGCCCCAAACCTTCGGAAAGCGCTACAACCTCACCGGCGGGACCTATCAGTCAGATGTGGGCTATGTGGACGCTTTTGCCGATGTGTTGGGGGTGGAGGCGAACAAGGTGTTCATCCCCGCCCCGGTCATGGACGACCTGTGGGACGGCGCCCTGGTGTTCGAGGAGGGCAAGGCCTCCCCGGTGAACATAGACATCCGCAGCTCCGACTCCGCCCGAGCCGACGCCGACAACATGCGGCGGCGGTTCAAACTCGCTCAACTCGTGCAGCGGCTGGCTCCCAACCTGCACCGCTGGAACCGCAGCGTGGTGTTCTCCGTCGACCGGCTGCGAGCCGACATCGGCTGGGAGCCGGAATACACCCTGGCAGCCATGGTCGACCATGTGTACCGCTGGATGGTTGCCGAGGGCCTCGACCAGAGCCTCGATTTGGATTTCACCTTCGAGGACCAGATCGCCGCTAACGTGCAGAGCAAGATCTGAACTGTACTTCGAATTCTGAGTTGGGTCTTCCTATCGTCTGAGGGCTGAACCGTCGAGGGGTAACTATGGTCTTGTGACCGGACCCCGTTTTTTGGTCAAGGGGTTATGAGGGTGCCGGGTTCAAGGCATGGCGAACACGCTGGCCCCGATCATCGACCCCAGCCCCATGACGATCGCATCCCCAGTGCCCAGCCGCCGGGCCAACCGGGTAGGGGGTTGCTCACGGTCCGCAGGATACGGGGGCAGCAGGCGTATTCCTCCTACCCTGCGGCGAGGATGACCGTTGTCCGGCAGGATAGGGAACATGGCAGACAACCAAGTGGTGTATGAAACGGACGGGGCGGTGGCGTTGATCACTCTCAACCGGCCAGAGGTGTTCAACGCTCTGACCGACGAGATGTTCGACCAGATTGTGGCCTTCGTTCGCCAGGCCGAGGCCGACGACGACGTGAAGTGCATCGTGCTGGCCGGGGCGGGTCGAGGGTTCACCGCGGGGTTCGACCTGTCCAGCCCCGACGACTTCTACGGCGGGGCCGAAACTAAGGGCGGGCGGTTCGCCGTTGCTGGTCTGCGCCGCCGGGCGTGGGTGATGCGCGACCTGCTGTATTCGGCCAAGCCCATCGTGGCCCGAGTCCACGGGCCTTGCATCGGTGCCGGGCTCTACTTGGTGCTGGTGTGCGACTTCGCAGTGGTGACCGACGATGCGACGTTCGGACTGCCCGAGGAGCGGTTCGGCTCGGCGGGCACCTCGTGGCTGTACCCCATGCTGGCCTCCCAGATCGGGTTGAAGCGGGCCAACGAGCTGGTGGTGACCGGGCGCAAGTTCGACGCCGCCGAGGCCGAGCGTCTGGGCCTGGTCAACCGAGTGGTGCCCGCAGAAGAGCTCGATGAGGCAGTGGCCCAGCTCACCGGGACCCTGGCCAGCCTGCCCCGCGACGGCATCGCCACTGGGCGTACGGTAGCCCACATGGCCTACGACATCCTGGGCATTGGCCAGTCGTTCACCCCCCACTACGGCGTCCACCCGCTGTTCGTGATGGGCACCCGCCGAAGTCCCGACGAGTTCGACTTCCACGAGACGTCCCGGGAGAAGGGCATGAAGGGGGCGCTGGCCGAGCGCGATGAGCGCTTCGGCGGTGATTACTGGGGCTGGTAGGCGCTCTTGGGCACGTAGGGTATCGACGGGTCGAAGTAGGGGCGGTCGCCGTCCACCGTGCAGCGGCGCACTTCCCGGACCTCGGGGTAGTGGTCGGACACGCCCCGATGGTTGGTCGATCGCTCGTCCCAGATGGCCAAGTCACCCTCGGTCCACGACCACCGGCAGTGGAAACGGGGCTGGTTTATGTGGCGCAGCAGGAAGTCGAGCAGAGCCGTGCTCTCATTCTCGGACAGCCCCACCACGTACTGCTGGAAGTTGGTGGCCACATACAGCGCCCGCCGCCCAGTTTCGGGGTGGGTGCGCACCAGCGGATGGTTCACGCCCGGGTAGGCCTCCCGCAGCAAGGGCACCAGGTCCCAGCTTCCTGATTTCTCCGCCATGTTGGTGCAGTACTGGGGGTAGTTGGAGTGGTGGAGTTCCAGCCCGTCGATCATGTTTCGCATCGGTTCCGACAAAGCGTCGTAGGCCGACGTGATGCTGCACCACATGGTGTCTCCGCCGTAGGGAGGCGCCACCAGAGCTTGGAGCAGGGCGACCTTGGGGGGCACCTCGATCCAGGTCACGTCGGTGTGCCAGTTGTCGGTAGTCGGCAGGCTGTCGGCGTCGTCGCGGATGACGGAGGTATTGGGCTCGGTGACCCCCATCAGAGCTTGAAGCGGGTAGATGCTGGGCTGGCCCCAGCGGGAGGCCAACTCCAGTTGAGTCTCAGCGCTCATGGGCACGTTGCGGAAAATAATCACCTCGTGGCGGAGCAATGCCTCGTGGATTTCGGCGAACTGCTGGTCGGTGAGGTTGTCGCGGGGGTCCACCCCGGAGATGACCGCGCCCAGCGACCCGCCGATACGGGACACCTGGATGGTCTCGTAGGACTCTTCCGTGTCGATGCCGGGGGTGAGGGTCATGCTCATGGGGCTATTGTGCCATCTCGTCTGCAAGCAAGGCGATGAGGAGGCATTAGATGCGCACGATCTTGGACGGGCTCAACTTCTCCGAGGGTCCCCGATGGCGTGACGGCGCACTGTGGTTCTCCGACATGCACGCCCATCGGGTGATCCGCACCGACCTGGACGGAAACGCTGAAACCGTGGCGGTGGTCGATTGGGACGACCCCTCCGGATTGGGCTGGCTGCCCGACGGCCGGCTGCTGGTGGTGGCCATGTCCACCCAGAAGCTGCTGCGCCAAGAGCCCGACGGCTCCATGGTGGAGCACGCCGACTTGTCGCCTCTGGCCGTCGGCGACATCAACGACATGATCGTGCGCTCCGACGGCACCGCCTACATCGGCGACATGGGCCAGAGGATCCACCAGGGGGGCGACCGGTTCACCGGCCAGACCTTCCGAGTGGCTCCCGACGGCTCGGTGAGCGTGGGCGCGCCAGAGATGGAGGCCCCCAACGGCCACATCCTGACCCCCGATGAGGAGACGCTGATCGTGGCCGAGAGCGCCGCCTCCCGCCTCACGGCGTTCGATGTGGCCGCCGACGGCACCCTTTCCAAGCGGCGGGTCTATGCCGAGTTGGTGCCCGAGTCCGACAAGCTGCCGGTGGCCCCGCCCGATGGCATCTGCCTAGACGCGGAGGGGGCGGTGTGGGTAGCCGACCCGTTGGGTCTGCGGGTGTTCCGGGTGCTGCCCGGGGGAGAGGTAACCGACTCCTACGACATGGCCCCCAAGGTCCCGGTAGCCTGCGTGCTCGGCGGCGACGACCGCCACACGCTCCTCATCTGCGCCGCCGACGACTGGAAGAAAGAAGTGGTGACCGCAGCCAAGACCGGCTCCATCTACGCCACCGACGTCACCGTCCCCGGCGTGGGCAAGCCTTAAGCGATGGGACTGGGCGCCAACTCCCGCAGGGTCAACGAGACACCGGAGTCGGGATCGAGGCTCACGAGCAGTACAGCGGGGTCGCCTTCCAGCGATTCCGCGGTGGCGCCGGAGTAGGCGACCACGGAGGGTGATTCCCGGATAACCATGTGGCGGTGGATGTGGCCGAGGGCGACGTAGTCCCAGTCGAGGGCGTCGAGATGGCTGGGGTAGATGGGTGACGAGCGGTACGACGGCGTCTCGTCGGGCATGACCAGGCCGTGGCCCATGGCCACGCACCAGCCGTCCTTGGGGCGTACGGGAAGCCCGTCGAGGGGGTGGAATCCGGGGTGGTGGTCATCCATCGACTTACCCCAGACGGTGAGTTCCAGCTCGGGGAGGTGAGTGGTGGTTCCCTCCAGGGAGTCGAGGATGGTGATCGGGAGGTCTTGGATGTGGGGGCTGAACCGGTGGAGCACTGACGATTCCGGGTGGGCGTCGTGATTGCCGGCGATCATCACCGCCGGGCACGACAGGCGAGCCAGTTGATCGGCGGCCCAGCTCAGCACGTCATCGCCCACCCGATTGTGGTCGAACAGGTCGCCGGAGATGATGACTGCGTCCACATCTTCCGCAATGGCCAGGTCCATGGCGGCGGCAAAGGCGGCCTCTTGTCGTCGAGCTGGTGAGGTGCCCAAATGGCAGTCCGACGTGTGCAGCAGGGAGAGGGTTCGGCGTGGTTGGAGTTGGTTGTCGGTCATGTTGCCAGTAGTCCTCGGGTCAACTCGTCGGCGTAGGCTCGCACATAATTTTTCACCGGAAGGCAAGGCTATGGCAGAACGGGCTTGTGAGGGCAAGGTTGCGCTGGTCACCGGAGCCAGCAAGGGAGGCACGGGCACCGCGATCGCGCTGCGTTTGGCCGCCGAAGGAGCCAGCGTGGCAATCACCGCTCGTGATGAACAGGGGTTGGCTGCCACCAAAGACCGCATCGAGGCATTCGGCGGAGAGTGCCTGGTGCTCCCGTCCGACCTCAGTGACCCGTCGGGCACCCGCACGGAATTGGTACCGAGAACCACAGAGGCGTTCGGCCCCATCGACCTGTTAGTGAACAACGCCGCGATGAACGGCTACCGCCCGTTCGAGGAGGTTAGCCCCAAGCAGCTTGAGCTGAGCCTGCAAGTGAATCTATGGGCGCCCTGGGAGCTGATGAAGGCGGTCATTGGCGGCATGCGCGAGCGGGGCAGCGGGTCGATCTTGAACCTCACCACTTTCTCCGCCGAACTGCCTCCCGGACCTCCGTTCCCCACCAGCAAGCCCTCCAAGGCCGGCTTCGTCTACGGAGCGCCCAAGGCAGCTCTCAACAAGCTGACCGTGTCTGCGGCCAGCGAATGCGAAGGCCAGGGAGTGTCGGTGAACGCCCTCACTCCCCAGGCCGCCATAGCTACCCCGGCGCTGGTTGAGGCTGGATGGATTGACGAGGGCATGTACGAGCCGCTTGAGACCATGGCCGAGGCCGCCCTGGCCCTGCTCGCCGGTGATCCCGATGTGCTCACCGGCCGCATCGCCTTCAGCCTCCAACTCTTGGTGGAGCTCAACCGGCCGGTGCTCGACCTGATGGGCGAGTCGCTGGTGGATGGCTGGCAACCGGCCGACATCCCCACCGCTATCGCCCGCCAAGAGGCCAACCTCGCCGAGCGGGGTTGGCCCGACGCCTACACCTTCGGCCGGGTCCACAGCCCCCGCCCATGAGCGACGAGCTGCTGCTTCGGATCGTCACCGATCCGGAGGTGTACGCCGATCCCTATCCGCTGCTGCGGGAACTTCGGGAGACGGCGCCGGTACACAAGCTGAGCTTCGCCGACTATTGGGTGCTCACCCGGTACGAGGACTGTCGAATGGCACTGCGGGATCACCGGATGGGCAACGCCGAACCCGGAGACGAGGTTCCGACGCTCACTGCTGAGAGAGTGCGAACTCCCAACGAAGAGCGGACCTTCTTGTTCTTGAACCCTCCCGACCACACTCGCCTGCGCTCTCTGGTCAGCCGGGCGTTCACCCCTCGACGGGTTGAAGGCCTGCGGACCGCGGTGGAGGAAATGACCTCCGAGCTGCTGGATTCGCTGGCCGCCTCCGGTGGGGGAGATCTGATGGATCAGTTGGCGTTTCCCCTGCCGGCCAATGTCATCAGCGAACTGGTGGGGGTTCCCCGGTCCGACCGCGATTGGCTGCGTCCATTGGTGTCGGATCTGGCCGGCTCCCTTGAGCCGAACCAAAGCGCCGAAGAGCAGGAACGAGCGGAGGCCTCGGGAGTCAAGGTAAAGGCGTACTTCGACGATCTGATCGACCGGCGGCGGATCGAGCCCCGCGACGACCTGCTATCTGCGCTGATTGCGGCCAGCGACGGCGAGGACCGGCTCACCCAGCGAGAGATCGGGCTCACGCTGTCGCTGATCTACGCCGCGGGTTTCGAGACCACCACCAACCTGATTGGCAACATGGTTGACACGCTCATCCGGCATCCCGACGAGCTGGCCCGGCTGCGGGCCGATCGGTCGCTGGTGCCTGGCGCGGTGAACGAGGTGCTGCGCTTTCAGCCTCCCGTGCAGGTGGACGCCCGCTACACCTTCGAGGACGTGGAGATCGGCGGGCACGCCATCGCCAAGGGAAGCATGGTGCTGATGCTCCTGGGGGCGGCCAACCGCGATCCCGAAGCTATAGACGCTCCCGATCGGTTCGACATCGGTCGACAGGAAGCACCGCTGCTGTCGTTTGGCTCGGGCATCCACTACTGCCTGGGGGCATCACTGGCCCGCCTCGAAGGCCATGTGGTGCTCGCTGGCCTGCTCGACCGCTTCGAAACCTGGACCCCGACCGAAGTCGACCCTCCCTGGAAGCCCCGCATCACCCTGAGAGGCCTGAGCCGTCTTCCGGTAGCTCTCAGCTAACTGTGGACCGTGAAGCTTCCGCGCCGGTCGCGGCCGAATCGGAATATCGAGTAGTCCCGGTCGAAGGCGAGCGCCTCATGCACGCCGAGGCGCTGCATGATCACCCAGCTTGTGCGGTCGACGATTGAGAAGCCCTGGTCCGGGAACGCCTCGTGGATCTGGGCGGCGACTTGGAGGTCGGCGAGCGTGGTCAGCTCCACTTGGGAACGTCCCTCGCGGATGGCATTCACCAGTGTTTCGGCAAGTGCGCTTCCCAGACGCCTACGGGTAAGGAGCCAAGTCTCAACCAAAACGTGATCGCTGGTTAGCAGTCGGCCGTCGAATCTCTCCAACAGAGACGTGGCCTGTTTGTGACTGACGTCGTCTGCGTCGGCAGCGGCGTACCAAACCGATGTGTCGACGAAAATGGTCATCGCGTGCGTCGAATCCAGTCCGCTTCAACCGCCTCGGCAATTGCCGATTTGCCCTCCGCGGCAATATCGCTGCCCCCAGAACCTCCCAGTGCGAATATGTCGGAAATGTCGGCCTGGGATCTGGGGGCAGCGAGATCGCGTTCAACGAGTCGGCGAATATATTCGGCCATGCTGATGCCCAGCTCAGCGGCCTTTCGCTTTACTCCAGCGTGTTGTTCAGGCTCTAGGGCAATCTGCGTACGCATGAAGCTACATCATAACAGCACTTTTGGTGATAAAGCCACCGTGGGTTGTAGACGAGCTTTCGTGATAGAGACTGACTTATGGGACTGAGTGATCGCACGCCGCCGACCGCGGAAGAGTACGCTGCCTACCGGGAGCGGTCCTGCAATTGGGCCGCTGGGAATTCCAATACGTTTGCGCTCCGCTGGTGTTACGCTACGGCACCGGCTCGCCGGTGAATCCGCTGGCAATTTTGTAAAGCGGGAGCAGCCTCTGGAGGTGTGGTTCAGGGGGTGCAATTGACGGCAAACATAAACCTCGCATCACTGGAGCGGCCTAATGGGGTGGGATGGCTGAGCTTGGCGACCGGGCTCAGGTAGTCATTGTTGGCGGCGGGATCGTCGGCTGTTCCATCGCGTACCACCTCACCCGCCGCGGGGTTACCGATGTGCTGCTCATCGAGCAGGGACAACTCACCAGCGGCACCACCTGGCACGCCGCGGGGCTGGTGAGCCAGCTCAAGTCGAGCCACAGCCTCACCCGGTTGGCCACCTACTCGGCCCAGCTGTTCGAAGAGCTCGAGGTCGAAACCGGCCAGGCCACCGGCTATCGAGCGCCGGGTTCCATTTCGGTGGCCGCCGATGAGGAGCGGTGGGAGGAGCTGCTGCGGGGCATGTCCATGGCCCGGACCGTGGGAGTGGACATCCGTCAGATCGACCTTGACGAAGCCCTCGAGCTGTGCCCGCTGCTCAACATCGACGACCTGGTGGGTGCGCTGTTCATTCCCCGAGACGGGGTTACCTCTCCGGTGGACACCACCATGGCGCTGGCCAAGGGGGCTCGGGCCGCAGGCGCCCGGATCGTCCAGGGCACCGCGGTGACCGGGGTGGTGGTGGAAGACGGCCGGGCGGTAGGGGTGGACACTGAGGCGGGTCGGGTAGAGGCCGAGACCGTGGTGTTGGCCGCCGGGATTTGGACCCGCCAGCTGGCTGCCACCGCCGGGGTGAGCGTGCCGGTGCAGGCCTGCGAGCACTTCTACATCGTCACCGAACCAGTCGATGGTGCGTATCCCAATATGCCCACGGTGCGCGACCCGTCCAACTACACCTACTTCAAAGAGGAGACCGGCAAGCTGATGGCCGGCTTCTTCGAGCCCCGGGGCAAGGTCTGGAACCTCGACGGCATCCCCCGCGACCTCCAGTTCAAGACCCTGCCCGAGGACTGGGAACACGTCGGGCCGATCTTCGAGCGGGCCATCCATCGCATGCCCGTACTGGGGGAGGCCGGCCTTCAACTCTTCTTCAACGGCCCCGAGGCCTTCACCCCCGACGGGGTGTACTACCTGGGCGAATCCCCCGAGGTGGACCGCTGCTTTGTGGCCGCCGGGTTCAACTCGGTGGGCATTCAGTCGGCTGGCGGGGTGGGCTGGGTGCTGGCCGACTGGATCGTCGACGACCACCCGCCCATGGACTTGTCGATGGTGGACATCCGCCGCTCATTCGGGTTCCAGTGCGAGCCCGCCTATCTCGATGCCCGCATCCCTGAGAGCCTGGGGCTGTTGTATGCCATGCACTGGCCGTTCCGCCAGTACGAGACCGCTCGGAACATCCGCCGGTCGCCGCTGCACGAGCGCATCGACGCAGCCGGAGCGGTGTTCGGCGAGGTCGGGGGGTGGGAGCGGCCCAACTGGTACGCCGCTCCCGGCCAAGAGCGGGAATACCGCTACAGCTGGGGGCCGCAGAACTGGTTCGAGGCCAGCGGAGACGAATGTGAAGCGGTCCGCAACGCGGTGGGCTTGTTCGACCAGACTTCGTTCGCCAAGTTCACCGTGGAAGGCCCTGATGCCATGGCCCTGCTCAACTGGGTGTGCGCCAACGAGGTGGACGTGCCAGTGGGGCGGGCGGTGTATACCCAGTGGCTCAACGACTGCGGCGGTATCGAAGCCGACCTCACCGTGACCCGCCGGGGGGAGAACTCCTATTGGGTGGTCACCTCGGCGGCTACCGCCACCCGCGATTGGGCTTGGCTGCGGCGGGCGGCTCGGGGCCGAGATGTGGTCATCGAAGACGTCACCGACCACTACGCCGTGCTGGGCGTGATGGGACCTAACTCCCGGGCCGCGCTGAGCCAGCTTTGCGACGCCGATCTCGGCAACGACGGCTTCCCGTTCGGCACCGCCCAGGATCTGTGCGTTGCCGGAGTGGAGGCTTTGGCGCTGCGCATGACCTATGTGGGCGAGCTGGGCTGGGAGCTCTATGTGCCTAACGAACACGCAGTCGCTCTGCACGATGCGGTGGTGGACGCGGGATCGCCATTGGGATTGCGCCACGCTGGCTACCACGCCATGAACACGCTGCGCATGGAGGCGGCCTACTGCCACTGGGGCCATGACATCACCGATGAGGACACCCCGTTGGAGGCCGGGCTGGGGTTTGCGGTGGCTTGGGACAAGGCCGGCGGTTTCCGGGGCCGCGACGCGCTGGCCGCCCAGCGGGAGGGGCCCCGCACCAAGCGGCTCATCAAGTTCCGGCTGGAGGACCCTGATTGGCTCTTGTACCACGATGAGCCCATCTACTGCGATGGCCAGTTGGTGGGCCGCACCAGCAGCGGGATGTGGAGCTACACCGAGAAACGGGCGCTGGCCCTGGGCTATGTGGAATGCGTCGATGGCGTCACCAAGGACTGGGTGGAGGCCGGGCGCTTCGAGATCGAGGTGGCCGGGGTGCCCATCGCCGCCACCGCATCCATACGTTCGTTCTACGATCCCCGCAAAGAGCGGGTTCGACTCTAAGCCAAGGAGCGGCCAGCGGTGCGCGACGAAGTCCAGGTTGTGATCATCGGCGGCGGGGCCATGGGCGCGGGCCTCTTCTACTACCTGGCCCACGAGGGTTGGACCGACACCGTGCTGGTGGAGAAGGGAGAGCTGTGCTCGGGCTCCACCTGGCATGCCGCGGGCCTCATCCCCCACTTCATCGGCAGTCTGAACATGGCCAAGTGCCACCAGGTGGCCCCCGACCTCTACGACAGCATCGAAGCCGAGACTGGGCTGGCCAGCGGTTGGCACGGCACCGGGGCCATTCGCCTGGCCCTCGACCGCCATCAGGTGGACTGGTTCCGCTACGTGAGCGGGATGCTCGATCTGGTGGGGGTGGAGAACCACCTAATCGAGCCCAAGGAGATCCTCGACCACTGGCCGTTCATGGACGTGTCCGACGTGCTGATGGGGTGCTGGACCCCCAACGACGGCTGGACTGATCCGTCCAGCGTGACCCAGGCCATGGTCAAAGGGGCCCGGCAGTTGGGCGGCGAGGTCTATCGCAACACGCTGGTCACCGATATGAACCAGCTTCCCGATCACCGTTGGGAGCTGGTCTGCGAAGTGGGCGGCGAGACCCACCGAATCGTGGCTGAGCACGTGGTGAACGCGGCCGGGTGCTACGCCCCCCAGCTCGGCGCCATGGTGGGCCTGGACGTGCCCATCGTGTCGGTGATCCACCAGTACCTCATCACCGAGCCCATGGCCGAGATGAAGGAACTGGGCGACTTCGACCCGCCGGTGATCCGCGACCCCCGAGCGTCGGCCTATTACCGGCGCGAGATCGACTCGCTGCTGGTCGGCCCCTACGAGCGGGAAAACGCCCAAACGTACGGGCTGGAGGGCATCGACTGGGACAAGCACTTCTACCTGACGCCGCCCGACCTCGACCAGCTCATGCCCTGGCTGATTGAAGCCGGCAAACGCATCCCCGCCTTTGCTGACGCAGGAATAAAAACCGTGGTCAGCGGGCCGATCACCCACACCCCCGACTCCGGCTACCTCATGGGGCCGGCCCCCGGGCTGCGGAACTACTGGCTGTGCGCAGGGGCGTCCATTGGCATCACCCAGGGTCCGGGCGCGGGCAAGTACTTGGCCCAGTGGATGGTGCACGGCCAGACCGAGATCAACGTGGCCGAGATGGACCCCCGTCGATTCGGCGACCACTGCGGCCCGACCGGCCGCTACGCCATCGAGAAGGCCATCGACGAATTCCACGAGATGTACGCCACCCGCCTGCCCGGCGAGCAGCGCTTCGCCGGCCGCCCCCAGAAGACCGATCCCATTTACGACCGGCTCGACGCTCGGCAGGCCCAGTGGATGGAGATCTTCGGCTGGGAGCGCCCGCAGTATTACGGAGAGCCTGAGGCCCACACCTTCCGCCACTCCAACGCCTTCGACATCGTGGGCGCCGAGTGCCGGGCCACCCGGGCGCGGGCTGGCATCGCCGATCTCACCGCCTTCTCCAAGTTCGAGGTGACCGGGGCCGACGCCGAGGCGCTTCTCGACCGCCTGACCGCCAATCGGATGCCGGCCAAAGACGGGGGGATGCGCCTCACCCACTTCCTGACCACCCTGGGCGGCATCGAGACCGAGATGACCATCACCCGGCTGGCTCCAGACCGGTTCTACCTGAACTCTGCCATTGTCGGGCAGTTCCATGATCGGGACTGGTTGACCCACCATGTTGCCGACGGCGAGGACGTGACCGTTCTCGACCGTACCGACGACATGGGCATCTTGGCCGTTTCCGGCCCCCTGTCCCGCAAAATCTTGGCCCCCCTCACTGATGCCGAGCTGGAGGCGCCCGGGTTCCGCTGGCTCACCGGCCAAGAGATCAATGTCGCCGGGGTGCCGTGTCTGGCCTTGCGGGTGTCGTATGTGGGCGAGCTGGGCTGGGAACTGCACCACTTCCAGGAGCACACTGCCGAGCTGTACGACGCCCTGGTGGAGTCGGGGGAGCCTCTCGGCATGGTCCACTACGGCGCCTACGCCATGAACACCATGCGCATCGAGAAGGCCTACAAGGCGATGGGCTTCGAGCTCACCACCGAGATCACTCCGGTGGAGGCCGACTTGGGCCGGTTCGTGGACTGGTCGGGCGAGTTCCAGGGCAAGGAGGCCTCCGAGGAACGGCTGGCTATGGGCGATGACATCGAGATGATCCTCGTGTACTGCGAGGTGGACACCACCGACAACGACTGCCGGGGCAACGAGCCGGTGTACGACGGCGACGAGCTCATCGGCCTAACCACATCGGGCACCTGGGGCCACACCACCGGGCGCGGCTTGGCCTTCGCCTACGTGAAGCCCCAGTACAAAGCACCGGGCACCCGCTTCGAGGTGCAGCTGATGAGCGACCGGCGACCGGCGATGGTGCTCGACGGCCCGGCCTACGACCCCGACAACGAGAAACCGAGAGCCTGATCCTGATATGGAACGGGGTCTCACTAACGAGAAATCGAGAGCGTGATATGGCGAGGCGAGCAGGAGGACGAGCGGCCCGAGTGGCCATGCGGGAGGCCCCGCTGGCCGCAGATGCCCAGGCGGTGTGGCCGGGGATGCCCGGCGGAGCCTTTCGGCCTCTGTCCGAAGGGCAGTGCGACGATGTATTCGAGTCGGCCCTCGGCCTGTTGGCCGATCTGGGTATGGGCCAGGCCACCCCGGAGATCATCGAGGCGGTGACGGCCAACGGCGGACGGATGGACGAGCACGACCGTCTGCGTTTCCCCCCCGACCTCGTCCGGCGAGTGGTAGACGGGGCGTGCAAGGAGTTCACGCTGTACGGGTTCGACCCCGACCGGGGGGTGGAGATCGGCGGAAACCGAGTCCACTTCTGCACCAGCGGGGCGGCGGTCATGATGCTCGATCACGACACCAAGCGCTTCCGCCATAGCACTCTGGCCGACCTCTACGACGTGGCCCGGATCGTCGACACCCTCGACAACATCCACGTGTTCGTGCGGACGCTGGTGGCCCGCGACATGGAAACCGCCCGGGAGTTGGACATCAACACCGCCTACGCCATTCTGGCCGGCACGACCAAGCCGCTGGGCACGGCCATGTTCCACCCCGACCATGTACACGAGTGCGTGGACCTATTCGACATGGCGTTGGGCGCCGAGGGGGAGTTCGCCCGCCGTCCCTTCAGCATCGCCAACAACACCTTCGTGGTGCCCCCGCTGCGCTTCGCCGAGGAGTCGGCGCTGTGCCTCCTTGAGCAAGCCCGCCGAGGCATGCCGCTCAACCTGCTTTCAGCCGGTCAGGCGGGGGCCACCTCACCGGCCGCGCTGGCCGGGTCGCTGGTGCAGGCCTTGGCCGAGTGCCTGGCCGGTTTGACCGCGGTGAACCTGGTGCTGCCCGGACATCCCTGCGTTTTGGGCATGTGGCCGTTCGTGTCCGACCTGCGAACCGGGGCGATGAGCGGGGGCAGCGGCGAAGAGGCGATCATCAACGCCGCCGCGGCCCAGGTGGTGAACTACTTGGGCTTGCCGTCGGGCGTGGCCGCAGGAATGGCCGACTCCAAGCTGCCCGACAACCAGGCCGGGGCCGAGAAAGCCAACGCCATCACCCTGGCCGCCAACGCCGGGGCAAACATGATCAACGAGACGGCCGGGATGCTGGCCAGCATCATGGCCTGCTCGCTGGAGGCTCTGGTGATTGACAACGACATGCTGGGCTCCATCAACCGCACGGTGCGGGGCATCGAGATCACCCCCGAGACGCTGTCGGCCCAGGTGATCGCCGACGTGGTGAAGGGTGAAGGGCACTTCCTCGGCCACTCCCAAACCCTCTCGCTCATGCAGACCGAGTACATATATCCCCTGATCGGAGACCGCCTCAGCCCCGACGACTGGGTGGACGCCGGTGCCCGTCTCATGGACGAGGTGGCCCACGACTACGTAACCGGAGTGCTCAGCGGCCCCAAGCCCGACCACATCTCCGTCGAAGCTGACGCCCGCATCCGAGAAGCCTTCCCCATCCACCTCGCCCCCATTCGCTGACCAAGCGCACCGTCACTAGTGTCGGAGCATGGCCTGGGATTTTTCTACTGACCCTGAGTTTCAAGACCACCTGGATTGGCTCACCGAGCTGATGCACACCGAGATCGAGCCACTGGACCACTATTTCCGGGGTCGGTCGCCGTTCGACAAGTCCGACGAGGAGGTGCAGAGCCACCTGCGCCGCATCCAGCAGAAGGTCAAGGACCGGGGGCTGTGGGCCTGCCACCTCAAGCCGGAGATGGGGGGCATGGGGTTCGGCCAAGTGCAGCTGGCGCTGATGAACGAGATTTTGGGCCGCTCCACGTTCGGCCCCTCGGCGTTTGGCAGCCAGGCGCCCGACTCGGGCAACGCCGAGATTTTGGCCCACTACGCCAACGACGAGCAGAAGGAGAAGTACCTAAAGCCTCTGCTGGCCGGAGAGATCTCCACCTGCTACTCCATGACCGAGCCCCAGGGCGGCTCCGATCCCAACCACTTCACCTGCACCGCCCATCGAGACGGCGACGAGTGGGTGATCAACGGCGAGAAGTGGTTCGCCTCCAACTACCCGCGGGCCGAGTTCCTCATCGTCATGCTCATCACCAACCCCGACGTGTCGGTGTACCGGGGATCGTCCATGATGCTGGTGCCCCACGACGTCCCCGGCTTGGAGCTGGTGCGCAACGTGGGCGTGGGCGGCGAGCGCCGGGGCCACGGTGGCCACAGCTATCTGCGGTTCAACGAGTGCCGGGTTCCAATCGAAAACCTCATGGGCGAAGAGGGGGCCGGGTTCAAGATCGCCCAGACCCGCTTGGGCGGGGGCCGGGTACACCACGCAATGCGCTCGGTGGGCACGGCCAAGAAGGCGTTCGACATGATGTGCGAGCGGGCCCTCAGCCGGGAGACCAAGGGATCGCTGTTGGCCGAGAAGCAGGCGGTGCAGCACATGATCGCCGACTCGTGGATCCAGATCGAGCAGTTCCGCTTGCAGGTGCTGCACGCCGCCTGGCAGATCGACCAGTCCGACACCTCCAAGGCTCGGCTCTACATCGCCGGAGTGAAGGTGGCCACCCCCCGGGTGCTGATGGACGTGGTTTTCCGCTCCATGCAGATCCACGGCTCGCTGGGAATGTCCAACGAGACCCCGCTGGCCAACATGTGGATGATGGCTCCCACCTTCGGGGTGGCCGACGGCCCCACCGAGGTCCACAAGGACACCATCGCCAAGCAGGTGCTCAAGGACTACCGGCCTTCTGAGGGGCTGTTCCCCACCGAGCACCTGCCCGCCAAGATCGAATGGGCCACCCAGGTGATGGCCGAGCGCATCGAAGAGGAGCTGCTGAACGCCTGAGCGGGGGATCGGCCCTGTTCAGCGGGAGAGCAGGTCGGCTACTCGCCAGGAGTTGGCCATGATGGACAGCACGGGATTGACGCCGCCGTTGGTGACATGGAGCGAGGAGTCGGCCACATAGGTCCGCTCACAGCCCCACACCTTCCCCTGGGGATCGACGGCGCCGGCTGCCGGAGTTTCGGCCATGCGGGCGGTGCCGGCTTGGTGCTGGCCGCCGGACAGGATTTGGAACCCCATCGAACCCCCGGTTATGTCCCGGGCTCCGGTGGCGGCAATCCACTCCTTGGCCCGGTCGCCCAGGAACTCCGCGGTGTGCAGGTCCTCTTCGTGCTGCACGCCGAAGAAGCGGGCCACCGGCAGGCCCCAGCGATCCCGCACTTCCGCCGACAGGTCGAGCCCGGCCGATCGGGTGGGGATCTCCTGGATCGGGCCCATGATCATGATCGTGCGCCGGTAGGTGTCCCGCAGGGCCTGCCGAGCTGACGCTCCCGTCGGGCGCCCATACTCGTCGATCTCGCCCGCAGCCTCAGCGGCCCTTTGGTGCTGGGGCCGGAACCACGACCCCATCACCCAGTGCTGCACCGGCGACACCGCATATTCGTCGGCGATCATGCCGCCGCCGACGATCCCGTCGTTGTGGTGGCAGTGCTCTCGGGTGGCCATGGCCAGGCCGGGGCCGATGCCATCGCTGAGCGGCTCGTCGGTGTCGACGTGCCCGTGGGCCAACACGTAGGTGATGGGCCAGTCGGCCAAGGCCGAGCCGTCGGGTACGCCGTACTCGCTGGCCATGCGAAACGTCTCCGGCGCGAACCGCCATCCTTGGCAGCCGTACAGCCGGGGGCCGCCCCCCAGCACAACGGCGTTGTTGTGGTAGCGGAAATCGTGGGGCTCGACGGCCTGTTCGCCATTCCCATCCTTTACGGCCCGGGGGTTTCCGACCGGGGTTACCCCCTCGCCGAACCCGAAGACGGCGGTGCGGTGGTTGCGCACCGGGTCCCAGCCGATTTCGGTGGATTTGAGGGCGCGGCCCCGCTCCACCACCAGCACCGAGCAGCCCGCTGCGGCCAGAACGTGAGCGGCCACACCGCCCCCTGCCCCGCTGCCGATCACCACCGCGTCGTAGCGATCCCGAACCTCGTCCCAATCGACCACCGGCGGCACGGTGTCAACCAATTCCGGCTCGCCCAGGGGGAATCGCTGGTAACCCAACTCCTCCCAACACCCCGAGTCGGGATCGGTCAGCCAAGCCAGTGTCTCTTGGTCCATTCAACGGCCCAGGGTAGGGGAGGGCCACAGCCAATCGCGTGCGGTAGCGTGCCGCCGTGACTGTTCGATGGGGAATCGCCGGGCCGGGAGGCATCGCCGTTGGGTTTGCCAACGGGCTCCAGTTGCTGGACGACGCTGAGATCTACGCTATTGGGTCGCGCTCGGCCGACCGGGCCAGGGACTTTGCCGCCCAGTACGGAGCTTCGGCCTCCTACGGCAGCTATGAGGAGCTGGCCGCCGATCCCGGAGTGGACGCGGTGTACGTGGCCACCCCTCAATCCCGCCACGAACAGGACACGCTGCTGTTTCTTGAGGCGGGCAAGCCTGTGTTGTGCGAGAAGCCGTTTGCGCTCAACCGGGCCCAGAGCCAGCGCATGATCGATGCGTCCCGGGAGCGAGGGCTGCTGCTGATGGAGGCCATGTGGAGCCGCTTCCTCCCCGCCTATCGGGTATTGGCCGACCTGCTCGCAGACCAGGCCATCGGCCAGCCCCAACTGGTGGAGGCCGACTTCGGGTTCCACCAACCATTCGATCCCGACCACCGTCTGTACGACCCCGAGCGGGGCGGCGGGGGGATCCTCGACCTAGGCGTGTACCCCGTGCAGTTTGCCTCTCTGGTATTGGGCACGCCCACCAGCGTGGCGGCTCAGGGTCGGATCGGCGAGACCGGGGTCGACGAGCAGGTGGCCGCCGTTCTCGGCCACCCCGGCGGCGAGCTGGCGGTGGTGAAGGCGGCCATCGCCACCAACTTGGGCTGCACCGCCCGCATTGCCGGTACCGAGGGAACCATTGAGATCCCGGCGTTCATGCACTGCCCGGGGTCGCTCACGGTGGTTCGCGGGTTCGACCGGGAGGAGATTGACGGCTCCTGGGAGGGCGACGGTCTCCGGTTCCAAGTAGATGAGTTCCACCGCTGCCTGGCCGCCGGTGAGCTGGAGAGCCCGGTGATCTCCCACGCCGAAACGCTCTCGATCATGGGCACCCTCGACCAGATCCGCGACCAGATTGGCCTGCGGTTCCCTGGGGAGTAGGGCGCTTAGCGTTCGGTTGGCACCTATTTGATGGCGATGGGGTTTAGAGGCGAGCCCACCGCGCCGGGGATGTTGAGCGGTGGTGCTACCAGCATGAATTCATAGCGGCCGTCGTCGCCCCAGCGCCCCCAGTTGTTGGGCCCCTCGGGCACATAGCCGCCCACCACCTTGCCGTTGTCGTCAACGGTGTAGTCGGGCGGCGACCAGCTCTTGGCGTATCTGGCGTAGTCCTCTCGACCCATAGTTCCTCCTAGTAATCAGAGCTGGATGAGGCGGGGCACGGTCCCATATATCAACAGATCGCGGCCGATCTCTGTTGGGAGCCAGTTGGATGAGCCGCACAGCGCGTCCAACACCAGCGTTCGCTTGAGACCCAGGTGGAAGCTGTGCTCGGCGGTAAAGCCCATTCCGGCCAGCACCTGCTGGGCATGGGTCGCCGTGGTAAGTGCAGCTTGACCGGCCAAAGACTTGGCCAGCCCGGCCAACAGGGGGTTGGGATCGCGGAGGCACGCTTCGGTCACCGATTGTGCTCCCTCGATTAGCGCTAGCGACTCGGCCAATTTGTGGCGAATCGCCTGAAAGGACGCCACCGGGCGACCGAATTGCTCGCGGTCGATGGCGTGCTGGCGGGCTTCGTCCAGCATCCATCGGGCTCCGCCGAGAAGCTGGTAGGCCAGCGCCATCCGGGCGGCGGTCATTGCGGCTTCCCAGTTGCCCTTTGTCTGCAACGGAGTCAGATCGTCGGTCGCGATGTGAGCTGATACATGGCGATAGGGGTGATCGGGATCGATTCCGGTTAGCGCCGGTGTTTGGAGCAAGCCGGCCTCAATCGTTGCTGTTTCTGTGCCCTCGAACTCATCCACGGGCAACACCACTGTGTTTGCCCGGTCTATCCGCGACGACACCAGACCATTGAGGACAAGGGGATCTTCCTCCATCAGGGACCGGGGATCGCCTGGTTGTGGGGCCGCAGGGTTGGTGTGCAAGGAGGTAGGAAAGAAGACGCAGGAGGAGGGCGATATGGGTATGCCGAGCGCGTGGGCTACCACGTCATCGAGCAAGGTGGCGGCCGAGCCTGAAGCGCCGAGTGCGCTGAAAGCAATCGCCACGGCCGGTCCGGGGGCGGCATGTAGCAGATCGGCCCAGCCCATCTCGTTTAGCACTTGGTCAGCCTCAGCCGGACCGGGCGCGTCAAGCATCGCCGACGTGAAACTCGCAGATAGCAGGGTCCAATCGTTGTGATCGAGGAGTTCGCTCATGACTCTGGCCCCAAATCGAGTAAACGGCGGGCGACGATGTTGCGCTGAATCTCGGAGGTTCCTCCGTAGATGGAAGCCGCCTTGGAGTAGAGGTAATCGGTGCGCCACTGAGCGGCGGTGAGGTCTTCGTCGAACTCGATCACGCCGGGGAGCAAGTCACGCACTGCCTCGAACAGCTGCTGCTCGGCCGATGTGATGAGCATCTTGTCGATCGACGTCTCCACCCCTGGCTGTTGGCCGGCGTCGAGCCGGTGCTGGGTGTCGCGGGATCGGCAGCGGAAGGCCACCAGGGACAGGTACGCCTGACCAACCGCCTTGGCCGCAGCGTCGCTGAAATCGCCCGAATCGGCTACCTGGGTCACCAAGTCGGACAATCGCCGGTGCAACAGGGCCCCCCGTTGCCAGAACGTGGTGGACCGCTCGTAGGGGAGGATGTCCATGGCCACTTGCCATCCCCCGTTCTCCTCGCCGATGAGCCGGTCGGAGGGCACGAAAACTTCGTCGTAATGGACTTCGGCGAAGTCCAGCCGACCGTGCATGGTCTCGATCGGGCTAAAGGTGATGCCCGGAGAGTCCACGTCCACCAGCAAAGCAGTGATGCCTCGATGGGCGCTGTCCGGGTCGCCGGTCCGGGTGAGCAGTACGCAGCGCGAGGAGTATTGGATGAAGCTGGTCCAGATCTTCTGTCCGCTCACCACCCAACCGCCGTCGGTTTTGGTGGCCCGGCACGACAGGGAGGCCAAGTCGCTGCCCGCATCGGGCTCGGAGAACCCCTGGCACCACATCTCGTCGCCCCGCATAAACGGCGGCACGAAACGGGCGGAAATCTCGGGCCGGGCGAAGTCGATGACGGTGGGGGCCAGAACCTCGATCATCGTCCAGGGACTCGGATCGGACAGCCCCCGCAGGTTGACCTCCTCGCCGACGACGGCCCGCAACAGCGGAGAGCCCCCTAGCCCCCCTACCGACTCCGGCCATCCGTACCGGCCGAACCCGGCGTCGAATAGGGCCCGCTTGACGTGGACGTAGTGGGCCATCTGCTCGTCCATCGAGCCCGCGCCCTCATAGGGCGGGGTCAGATCATCGGTGTTGGCGTCGAGCCACGCCCCCAAGTCGCGTCGAAAGGTGTCAGGATCCATCGTTGCCAAGGCGCTTTAGGTTACAGCGGAGGCTCCCGCACCATCTCCAAGTCGGCCGAGCCGCTGTCGGGGACGCGGGGTTGCCGCCACGCCTCCACCGGAAACGAGGCCTCGCACAGAGAGAACGTCAGCAAGAGCAGGTTGCGGGCATCATCGGGGAGGTCGTCGAGGTCGAAAGTGTCGCAATAGTCCATGATTTCGGACAGCCGGGGCATCATGGCGTCGTAGAACGCCTGCATATCGACCATCGTCGAGTCCAAGCGCTTCTCATAGCGCTCCCGCCAGGAGTCGAGGGCCCAGTCGGCATACGGGGCCAGGTCGGCGAAGTCGGAGGGCAGCGCCGCAGCGGAGGTGTCGCTCACAGTCATTCCCCTCCGCCGTTGTCCGACGCCGGCATCCACGGGTAGCCGCCCGGCCGCCCGCCGGCCTTCACCTGCTCGCGCACCGCGGCGTGGTGGTGGCGGCAGAGGATCTCCTGGTCGTTGAGCATGAAGGTGTCCACCACCTCGCTCTCGATCATGGCCTGGGTGGCCTCCAGGGTGTTGGCGTCTTGGAAGGCGTACTCCTTGAAGGTGGAGAACGCGAATTCCTGGGCGGCGCGCTGGCTGGCGTTCTCCGGCGGAACGAAGTTGAGGGTTGACTCGAACAGGTGCTTGCCGGGGCCGAGGGGCCAGTAGGAGTAGGTGAGATACCAGCCTGTCTCCCAGAACAAGATCATGAAGTTGGGCCACAGCACGAATGAGTCGATGCCCCACGAGCGGTGCTTGGACGGGTTGAGCAGCGGAGGCAGATCCTGATTGTCGTTGACGGCTGCGGGCTTGTCCCAGGGACCGAACAGGCCGCTGCGCAGCAGGTTCTCGATCGGCTTGACCATGCTCGGGTCCTTGGGCGGCGACATGCCGCCCCACGACGACACCATGGAGTGGGGGCTGAACAGCTCGTAGTGGAGTCCCTCGAAGCCGAATCCGGCCAGCTTCTCGGCCTCCTCGGCGGCCGCCTGGCGCTGGTGCAGCACCGGGGCGTGGTAGAACTCCACGAACGCGTCGATGAACAGCTTCCAGTTGCTGTCGATCTCCGAGCGCACCTCGTAGGTCTGGGTCATCTCGCCGAACGGATAGCCGGCCAGACCCTCTGACAGCGGCGCCAGGGCCTCGGCGAGCGTTTGCTGGGGTTCAGGGTCGAGGTTGACGAAGATGAAGCCCTCCCATATGTCACAGGCTACCGGAACCAGGCCGAGAGAATCCTTGTCAACGTCGAAGAACTCCGACTCCTGCTGGATGAACACCAGCGAGCCGTCGAGGTCGTAGCGCCAGCCGTGGTACTTGCAGGTGAGCTGGCGGCACACCCCGGAGGTCTCCTCGTTGGGGAAGTCATCCCACACCAGCTTGTTTCCCCGGTGGCGGCAGACGTTGTAGAACGCCCGCACGGTGCCCTCCCGGTCTTTGACCACCAAAATGCTCCGCTTGGCCCAGGGGAATTCCCTGGTGAAGTAGCTGCCTGCCCGTCCCAACCGCTCGACGCGCCCTATGCACAGCCACTCCTTTTTGAAGATGGCGTCGATCTCCTGCTGCCAGTAGTCAGGGTCGTAGGAGTCCTTGTAGGAGACCGGACCGGTTCCCAGGCCGGGGTAGTGCTCGGTCCAGCTGCCCTCCGCTGGCTTGGGGAAATGGGCCATAGCGTCTCCTTAGCGCTTGCAGACCGCGCCGTTTTTCATCACGAACTGCACCCGCTCGATCTCGGTGAGCGGGTCGCCGGGCATCCCGACAATGTCGGCCAGCATCCCCGGAGCAATGCGACCGAGGTCGGGGGCGTCGATCAGGTCGGCGCTGACCACCGTGGCGGCCCGGATGGCCTGAAGCGGGGTCATCCCCCGCCTCACCAAAACGACCAACTCCTCGGCGTTGCGACCGTGCCAGATAGCAGGGGCGTCGCTGCCGGCGGCTATCTTGACCCCGGCCTCGATGGCCTTGGAGATGGTCTGGCGGGCCTGAGGGAATACCTCAGCCGCCTTGGCCTGGAGCTCCGGCGGCTGGTTGGAAACGTCCCAGTTCTCGGTCAAAGCGGTGGTGCTCACCAGGAACGTGCCGGTGTCCACCATGAGCTGGATGGTGTCGTCGCTCATCAGAAAGCCGTGCTCGATGCAGTCTATGCCGGCCTCGATGGCCGAGCGGACGGCTTGGTCGCCGTGGCAGTGGATGGCCACTTTGAGGCCTCGGCGGTGGGCCTCGTCGGCGATGGCGGTCAACTCCTCGGTGGAGTATTGCTGGGCCCCGGCGGGCCCGGTGTGCGACATCACCCCGCCGGAACCGCAGCACTTGATCAACTGGGCGCCATATTTGATCTGGTAGCGCACGGCCCGGCGGATTTCGTCGATGCCGTCGGCCACCCCTTCTTCCACCGTTATGGGCAGCACGTCGGGGGCGAGGGCCTGGAACATGGTGGGGTCGAGATGTCCGCCGGTGGGGGTGATGGCGTGACCGGCGGGCACGATCCGGGGGCCGTCCACCCATCCGGCGTCGATGGCCTCGCCCAGGGCAACGTCGAGCAGGTATCCGCCCGTCTTCACGAACAAGCCCAGGTTTCGCACCGTGGTGTAGCCGGCCCGCAGCGTGCGGCGGGCGTTGGCGGTGGCCCGCAGCGTCATCTTGGCCGGGTTGGCCTGCACCGAGTCGAACAGGCCCGCGCCGGGACCGCCCATGAACAGGTTGACCTCCATGTCCATGAAGCCGGGCAACAGCGTGAGCTCGGGAAGCTCGATCACCTCGTCGCAGTCGTCGGCAATGTGCTTGTCGGAACCGACTTCGGCGATGCGGTTGCCCTCCACCCGCACATAGCCGGGCTCGATCACCTCGCCGGTGTCGATGTCGAGCACCCCTCGCCCGTGCAGGGCGGTGGCCGTCGGGTTGGGCATCGCTGTCCCTTTCAGGAGACTTGGAATGTTGTTGCGATAATAGGGGAATCTCATTCCCAGCCTAACCTTGACCAAGATTCCCGCACGGAGGCGGCCATGGCCTTTGCTCCCGAAGACCTGATTCTCATCAGCGTCGACGATCACATCATCGAGCCTCCCGATCTCTTCGATGCCCACTTGCCGGAGCGCTACAAGGCCGACGCGCCCCGTATCGTGCGCCGTGATGACGGGGCCGATGTGTGGCGTTTCGGCGAGGTCGAGGTGCCCAACGTGGCCCTCAACGCAGTGGCCGGCCGTCCCAAGGAGGAGTACGGCGTCGAGCCCCAGTCGCTGGAGGAGATCCGGCCGGGGTGTTTCATGGTTGACGAGCGGATCAAGGACATGAACGCCTGCGGAGTGCTGGCGTCGATGAACTTTCCGTCGTTTCCCGGATTTGCCGCCCGGTTGTTCGCAGTGGAAGACGAGGAGTTCGGCCTGGCTCTGGTGCGGGCTTACAACGACTGGCACATAGACGAGTGGTGCGGGGCCCATCCGGGGCGGTTCATCCCCATGGCGCTGCCGGTTATTTGGGACGCCGAGAAGTGCGCTGAGGAGGTGCGCCGGGTGGCCGACAAGGGCTGCCACTCGCTTTCGTTCACCGAGAACCCAGCCGCCCTGGGCTATCCGAGTTTCCACGACCGGTACTGGGACCCGCTGTGGGCCGCGGTGTGCGACACCGACACGGTGCTGTCGATCCATTTGGGCTCATCGGGTCAGCTCAGCTTCCCGGCGCCCGACTCGCCCCCCGACGTGATGATCACCCTTCAGCCGATGAACATCCAATCGGCCGCCGCCGACCTGCTGTGGTCCCGGGTGCTCAAGGAGTTCCCCGCCATCCGCATCGCCTTGTCGGAGGGGAGCACCGGATGGGTGCCGTATTTCTTGGAGCGGGTCGACCGCACCTACGACATGCACCACCGCTGGACCGGCCAGGATTTCGGCGGCCGGGTGCCCAGCGACGTGTTCCGCCAGCACTTCCTCACCTGTTTCATCTCCGACCACACCGGGGTGTATCTGCGCAACCAGATCGGCATCGACAACATAAGCTGGGAGTGCGACTACCCCCACAGCGACTCGGCGTGGCCCGACGCCCCCGAAGAATTGGCGAAGCTGATGACCGAGGCTGGGGTGGCCCAGGACGAGGCGGACAAGATCACCCATCGAAACGCCATGGCGTGGTATTCGTTCGACCCCTTCAGCCATGTTCCTCTAGAGCAGGCCTCGGTGGGCGCTCTGCGGGCGGCCGCCGCCGGCCACGACGTGAGCATCCGCTCGATGAGCCGGCGGGAGAAGCTGACCGCCGAGCAGGTCCAGGCGCGCTGGCAGAACATGGGCCAGAGCGCCGCGGGCACCGGCGCGCAGCGGGCCAGCTGATGCCATGAAGGTCGACGAACTGGGCCGGGACACGATGTGGCGAGACCGGGCCATCGAGCGGTCGACCCGGACGGCCCGAGACCGGGCGGCCAAGCGGGTTCAGCAGTTTCTCGACGCGGCCCGCGATGCCATCGCGGCCAAGGCCTCAACGGAGTTCACCGTTCAAGAGGTGGTCGACCAGTCGAAGCAGTCGGTGCGGAGCTTCTACCAGTACTTCGACAGCAAGCACGAGCTGCTGCTGGTTCTGTTCGAAGAGGAGATGGGCATCGCGGTGGCCCGTATCCGGACGGCCACTGCCGAGGGCGGTCCGCTCGACCGTCTGGAGCAGGTGGTGCTGATGGTGTACGACCTGTGCGCGCCGGGACGGGTATCGGAGCAGCCGCTGTTTGCCGAGTTCGCCCAGCGGCTACTGGTCGACCACCCCGAGGAGGTGGTGGCGGCCTATTCACCCCTCTACGAATACGTGGCCGAGATCGTGGAGCAGGTAGGTGAAGCCGGTCTCCTTCGGGAAGGGCGCCCGCGACGTCTAGCAGCTGTCGTCCTCCAGGCCGCCACCGTCACCGCGGGGCGGAGCACCGGTGTGGATCGGCCGGTCACCGGCGAGGAAGTCTGGCGCTTCTGCCTCCACGCCATCGTCCCCGATCACAAGCTGTCGTAGTCGACTACTGAATCGCAGTCGGGGACCGACTGGCAGGTGAGAATGTACCCGTCTTCCACCTCATCGGGTTCCAGCGCCTCGTTGGCCCGCATGGTGACGCTGCCCTCTTTGAGAAAGGCCATGCAGGTTGCACAGTTGCCTGCCTCGCAGGAAAACGGCGGACTCAGCCCGGCCCTCCGGGCCGATTCCAGCACAGTGTCGCCCTCGACGTAGTCCATGGTGCGACGCTTGCCCCTGAAGATGATCGTCAAGCTGATGGAGCTGCTCACCGGTTTCAGCCTCAGCTAGCCGACGGCTCGGGGCGGTCGGGGTCGTGGGTGCGGCCGGCGTCTCGGGCGCCGCTTCGCCGAAGGAAGGTCATCGAGCGGGTGGCTAGCCGCCAGCCCCTCTGGGTGCGGCGGTAGGTGTCATTGTAGTAGCCGATCCGCATTTGATGGTCCGTCTGGCCTACAAAGCACAGCGGCTGGGTGCCTGAGGCTTGGTCGCCATCTAGCTCGATCTCCGGCGGGCCCACCAAGAACAGGCCCTTGGGGGCGGCGGCCACCAGCCGGGGGAAGTCGGCCAGGGCGTACTTGTCGCCGAACGCGCGGTAGGTGCCGTCGGGGGTGAACACCTCCATCACGGTGTCGATGTCGTCTTTGGTCATGCCGACGGCGTAGCGGGCCAGCAGTTGCTCGATCTCGATGATGTCGGCCATCCGCTCCTGATCCATGACTTCCTCTCGAAGGGGAACGATCTTCTCGTTTCCGGAGAACATGGTACTTTGCGGTCTTCTGACTGCCATCTAGCGGGAGGACGTTTGTGAGGAGGAATGACATGACGGCATCGGCTCCTTCTGCCCCCTACTACGACCCCTACGACTTCGAGATCGACAACGATCCCAACTCGGTGTGGAAGCGGCTGCGCGACGAGTGCCCGCTGTACTACAACGATAAGCACGACTTCTGGGCGCTCAGCCGGTGGGACGACGTGGAGGCTGGCCTGAAAGACCACACCCGGCTGATCTCCGGGCGGGGCACGGTGCTGGAGTTGCTCAAGGCCGAGGTGGAGATGCCCCCGGGCATGATCTTGTTCGACGATCCGCCCCGCCACGCGGTTTATCGGAGTCTGCTGGCCCGGGTATTCACCCCCAAGCAGATGAATGCCATCGAGCCCCAAGTGCGGCGCTTTTGCGCTGATGCACTCGATGCCCTCAAAGGCGCCGAGAGCTTCGATGTGATCGAGTCGTTGGGTGCGCCGATGCCCATGCGGGTAATCGGCATGCTGCTCGGCATCCCCGAGTCGGATCAGCAGGCCATTCGCGACCAGATCGACAGCGGCCTGCGGCTTGAGTCAAGCGAGATGCCGATAGGGGGCGCGGTCCAGACGATGGAAGTTTCCGCGGCCGAGGGGAATTACGGCGAGTACCTCGACTGGCGGAAGGAGAATCCGTCCGACGATGTGATGACCCAGCTCATCCACACCGAGTTCGAGGATCACACCGGCGTTGTCCGCCGCCTCACCCGAGAGGAGATCCTCAGCTACATCGGCCTGTTGTCCGCGGCAGGCAACGAGACCACCACCAAGCTCATCGGGTGGACGATGCTGATGCTGGGGTTGTTGCCCGACCAGCGCTGGGAGGTCGCTGCCGACCCCGGTCTCATCCCCAACACCATCGAAGAGTCGCTGCGCTATGAGGCCCCGTCGCCGGTGCAGGCCCGCTACGTGAAGCAGGCCGTGGAGTACCACGGCACCACCGTGCCCGAGGGCAGCGCCATCTTGCTGCTCAACGGGTCGGCCAACCGCGACCATCGCAAGTGGGGCGACACCGCCGACGACTTCGACATCCACCGCGATATCAACCACCACTTGTCATTCGGCTATGGGCTGCACTTCTGCCTCGGCGCGGCGCTGGCCCGCCTGGAGGGCCGGGTGGCGCTCGATGAGATGCTCAAGCGATTCCCCGATTGGACTGTCGACCTCGACCAATCCGAGCGGGCCCACACCTCCACGGTGCGGGGCTGGGACAAGCTGACGCTGGTGATCGGCTGAGCGTCGCCGCTGGGTCAGCTCTGTTGCTGGGCGAGCTGGCTGGCCAGAGCGTAGACCCCCTGGTCGTAGGAGAACTCCACCATGTTGCCGTCGGGGTCGGCCAGCATGCAGATGTAGCCGATGGGGGGTGGCATGTCGGTGGGGGGCATGGCCAGACATCCGCCGGCGCTGCCCTTGGCCGCCGTCTCCTCCACCGCCTCTCGGCTGGTCAGCTCGATGCCCAGGTGGGCGAAGGGGGCCAGCTTGGCCATGGGTGAGTCTTTGAACGGGTCGGTCTCGGGGAAGAACTGGGCCAACACCAAGATGAAGGGCGAGTCGGGGGAGTCGCCGTGGCCCAACCAGGCCCCGTAGCCCATGTGGTCTTCCCGTCGGTCGAGGAGCCGCATCGGGGTGTAGGTGGTGTACCAGTCGATGGTGGCGTCCATGTCGGCCACCCGCAAGGCGATGTGGGTCCAGCGGGGGGCGGGGGGATGGACGTCGTAGACGGGGTCGTGATCGTGATGGGTCACGGCGGGTCTACTCGTCGGTCCAGCCGTCGGGGATCTGGGGATCGTCGCCGCCCTTGGTCCACAAGATGAGGGTGTTGCCCCACGGGTCTTTGAAGGCGGCGTTGAACCCGTTGAACTCGGCCCAGTAGTGATCGCGCCACAGCTCGGTGGCGCCGCGGGCCAGGGCCCGGTCCATGATGGCGTCGGAGGAGTCGTCGTCGCTCACCAGGATCCAGATCCGCACGGTGCGCCCGTCTTGGGACAGCCCGCGGGGCTCGACGCCGTCGGGGTCGGGGTGGGGGCGGGCGTTGGCCGCGTTGTGGATCCCCATGTGCAGGTTGCCGATCTCGCTCTGAGAGCCGTCGTCCAGCTGGAAGTTCTGGCCGGGGACGATCCGGTGGAATATGCCCGCGGGACGGGGCTCCACCTCCCAGCCGAACACCTCGTGGTAGAAGACCGCCGATGCCTCGGGGTCGTCGGAGGGGAAGTCAACGAAGATGAGAGTGTTGGGGTAGGTCATCGCCCCTATTTCTAGTTGATGTTGTTGGTTATCGCATCGGCCAGCGGGAACGGGGGCGAATGCCTGAGCGCTCGATTAGTCGCTGGGCGGCTTGGCGGGCCTCGGAGCGCAGCGATCCGGTGTCCACTGTTGTGCACTGGCCGTCGGCAATCACGAGGCGGCCGTCTACCAGCACATCGGTCACCGATCCACCTCCGCCCGCCCACACCAGTTGTAAAATCGGGTCGGGGCTGGGCGGTTGCCACTGGATGCCGGAACGGTCGATCACCACGATGTCGGCGGCCTTTCCCACTTCCAAGGAGCCGATCCGGCCGGCCAAACCCACCGCCTCGGCCCCGGCGATGGTCAGCAGCTCGAAGGCGTGGTGGGCGCCGAACTCGGTGGGATCGGCGGATGTGTCTTTGGCCAACCCGGCGAACAGGGCCGCGGCGCGCAGGCCGTCGATGGCGTCGCCGGCGTTCTCGGTGTCGCATCCCAGCGCCAGCCGCCCTCCCTGTCGCCACAAATCCAGGTGGGCGAAGCGCTGTGTCAGTCCCTGGCCCAGTCGCAGGTAGGCCCACGGACATGAGGCCACCGCGGTGCCGGTTCGCACCAGCGCATCCATCTCGGCGTCGTCGATGTGTACGGCGTGGCCCACCAGCACGTTGGGGCCGAGCACCCCCAAGTGATCCAGATGCACCAGCGGACGATGCCCGGTGCGCTCCAGATAGCGGGCGGCGTCGTCGGGCGTGGGGGACAGGTGGAAACTCAGCCGTCTCCCTGTTGAGCGGGCCAGATCGGCAGCCGCCACCACCAGATCGTCGGACATCAGGTCGTGGCCCACCAGGGTGACCGACGACTCCACCAGCCCGCCGGGTGGATAGCGCTCGATGAGGTCCCGCTGAGCATCGACCACCTCAAGAGCCGGGGCGGACTGGGGCAGGCCGTCGGCATCAGACCCCCAACGCCCGACGGCGCCCCGCACGCCAACTTGGGCCATGGCCTGGGCCACCCGGTCGGGATGGGCCACCGTGCCGGCGTCGATGGTGGTGGTGATGCCGTTGGTCGCCGCCTCCATCAACCCCAAAGTGGCGGCCAGTTCGTCGTCGTCGGCGGTGACATGCTCGTGAACGGGCACGATCCACTCGAAGATGGCGGCACCCGGAGGCAGGTCGTCGGGGATGGCCGAGGCCACCAGCCGGTCGGCGGTGAGGTGCTGGTGGGCGTTGACGAATCCGGGCACCACCAACGAGTCAGCCGACCCCCGCTCGGGTGCATCCGGGTACCTGGCCTGGATGTCGTCGGCTTTGCCTACTGCGGCGATCTTCCCGTCGGCTACCGCCACTGCGCCGCCGGAGATGATGGTGCGCTCGGCGTCCATGGTCACAATGTCGCCGGTGATCACCCAGTCGGCCGCTGACACGTCAGTTGACGTTACCGGCGCAGTGTGCGGTTCTGCTTCTACTTCCGCAGGCAGACGGTGAAGCGGGTCTCTTCTTCGAAGAAGTCCGGTTCGGTTCCGTTGTGTCGCTCCATGGCGGGTATGACCTGTCGGCGGATGCCCATACCCAGCCCCTCGACGTATTTGTAGTCACGCATGATGCTCATCATCACCTGGTTACGCGCGTAGCGGATGCCCGCACGCATGCCTTCGATGCTCACTGTGTTAGGCAAACTTCCCGGACTCTGCACTTCAATTCGATCATCGAAGACCGACAGCAGCACGTCGGTTCCAGCGATGCTGTAGTCGCGGTGTATGAGGGCATTGACCACAACTTCGCGGACAGCCTCCTCGGGGAAGTCTCGGCGTTGGATACGGCGACCATCCTCGAGCGCCGCGGAGGTGCCCGTATTGCGACGGACGAAGTCGAGAGCCCTCTCCACCACTCCAGTTTCGACTAGCTCGCCACCGTCTGAGAATAAGCCCACTAATGGGCCCTTGATGCTTTCGTCTGATTTGGTGGCATAGCCCGGCTCAAGGCCCGCGAAGCACACCGCCCGAATTCCGCACTGCGGCAGGAATCGCCCCGGGTTCTGGCCGAACAGGAGCATCCCGTCGACTGTGGCGTACGTTTCGCCACCTGCCTCGATGGCAAGTTCAAGGTTGCAGAGCAACCTGCGCCACGGCTTCGAGCCAGGACTGGGCATCTCCACATCGCCGCGGATGCGCACGAAGTAGTCCTCTAGGCGTCGGGAATCGAGGTCAGCTACACCAGCACCTAGTACCGGCTTGAGGCCGAAGCGGAGACCACCCGACTGCTGGTACAGTCGCTGTTCTTCCTCGCGAGTGGCATCGCGTGTCGCGGTGCCGACCCGGACCTTGGTAACCCAGTGCGCTCCTTGTTTGCACTTGTAAGGCTTGTCAGGTGCATTGGCCGGCACAGTCACAATTCCGACCATGGTGCCGCCTTCGAACTCGGTGACCTCCCAGGTCGGGATGATGGGGGGCGCTAGATGATCGCGAGCGACCTGCATAATCCACTCCTCGGCTTCCCCACCTGCTCGCGTTAGCCCCGAGATCTCGCCGCTATCCTCGACGCCGAGCAGCACCTGACCACCCTCGACGTTCAGCAGTCCGGCGATCACCTGGGCGAGCTTTTCCGGACGTACGTCGTCCCGCTTGAATTCCACGCGCGAGCCCTCGCCAGCGGCAATCAGTCGGAGCAAGTCGGTCTGATTCATCGGTTGACTTCAGAAGCCGTACTTGCGGCGACGGCGCTCGAACGCTTCCTTGCCGCCTTCGAGGATTTCTTCTACCAGAGTCCGGACCGCGGGCGTGTCGATTGATCCCATGTGCTCCGGGCTGAGAAATGCCCGTCCTTCAAGATCGCCGTCGTCGACGTCGCCCTTGGCATCGAGGCCCAATATGAGTTCAGCGTCACCGAGCACGGGAATGTTCGCGTTGTGCGTCGAGAAGACAAACTGGCGTTGCCTCTTGCTCTCTCGCATTTTTTCTACGATTACCTCGCTGATGAAGCGGTTGTCGAGGTCGTCCTCAGGTTGGTCGACAATTAGCGGCGCATCGGATTCAAGCAGCAATAGCAGCAGCACGGCGGTGGCCTTCTGGCCTTTCGACAACTTGCGGAGCGACTGCCACGACTCCTCTGTTGTGCTGCCCGAGGTGTTCAAGAGCAGCTCAGTGGTCGGTGGCAACTCCAGTTCCTCAATCTTCATGAGCGTGCTTTCGCCCGCTCCGGCGATGCTCTCGGCTTGTTGCCGAGTGATCCCGTAGTGCTTCGTCAGCTTTTCAGCCCCCGAGCGACCGCGAGCCGCAAGATCGGTGAGGGAAAGGTCCTCGGCTGCTTCGAGTTTCCGGATCGCGACATCTAACCGACCTCCGACCACTTCTCTCAGCAGGCTCGTCAATGGCGTCCGATCTCCCGTGGCAGTGACTTCAACCCGGACATAGCCCTTGAGCTGCTTGCTCACCCGACTTGCAGCCTTTGAAAGCTCGCGGAACTGGGTGGCCTTGACTCCCTCCCACTCATCAAGCAGCTTGCGTCGCCGCTGAACTTCCTCGCTGCGCACTTTCTCGAGCGTGCCGCGCCGCTCTCTGAGGGGACGCAGATTTTCGATGCTTCGACGCAAGCGGATGAACTCCTCCCCGTCTACGGCTGACTTCTGTAGTTCACGAAGAATCGCCTCGTACTGCTCAGTTATGGCCGACTTGTGCTCCGACCACTCCGCGGTGATTGTGTCGATGCCTTGCTGAGCCCGCTCCAAGGCGCCCTCGATCTGCTGTGCCGCCAATTCAAGTGCGTCGCTCAGCTCTGCCAGCACCGAGTTCGTCCTGTCGAGGATCGGTTCTCCGGGCAATTCCGCTAATGAGCGCTCTGACAGAAAGGCGCGGTCGAGCGGTAGTTCTTGGCGCAGCGTCGCCAGAACATCGTGTACCGGCTGTAGGCGTTCCGAGATGGATTCGACTATCCGGTCCTCTCGAACCAGCAGGCTCTGGTCCTTGAGGCGTTCTTCGAGACCAGCTTCTTGAAACCGCTCCAGGGTTTCTTCAAGCCGGGGCAGCTCGGCGAGGCGCTCGTCGATTGAGGCGAGTTCTTCGTCGGCTTCGAGTATTGCTACTCGGGAGGCTTGAAGTCCGCGCTGGATGCTTGCCTTGCGTGTTTCGAGGTCGGCGTCGGAGCGCACAAAGCGGTCAAGGAGCCTGGTGAGCTTGGGGCCGCTGCGGGTGAGCTCAGAAATCTCGTGCTGGCCATATACCTCCACCCGTTGCAGCACGTCGGTCGGCCGTAGGTCTAGTATCTCGCCTTCGTCATTGAGAACCACCGGCGGATTCGGAACGGTCCTCTCGATTCGATACCGGCGTTCAGCGGGGTGCAGCGAACGCACCAGCAGCGACACCTTGGTTCCGCTGCGAAGCACATGACGGACAATGTCGCGATGAGCATTGCGTGCTTCGTCACCAGCAGGTTCGAGGTCCAAGACGTACCGAATGCTCTCGATCACGGTCGACTTGCCGGTACCGCGGCCACCGATGAGCACGTTCAGATTCGGGTTGAAGTGAATCGCACCGCCATCAAGAAAGCCACCTCCCTCCCACGCAATGGCTGCCAACTCCGAATGCTCCTCAGGTTCCTCATCGGTGTTGAGGCGAACACGCGAATCGGGATCGAGAAAGGCCTGCCGCAACCCCTCGACGCTGGGTTGGCCGGCAAACTTGATCAGGGTGGTGGCTCCCTCTTCGCTTAGATGGCTCACGCTGGCGACATCTTTGGCATTGACCACGGCAATTGCTTGATGGCGACCCGCCTTGTACGGGCGGGCATACTCCGGTGCTTCGTTCCTGATGATTGAGCGCTCCCCCTCGTCAAGCTCGTCAATCGACGAGGGAATCTGTATCGCCAACAGGTTCTCGTTCTTCCACGCCATCGCTCGAGCGCTCTTCCGGAGGGCCTTGAAGAGTCCTTTCTCCCCAACGGCGTGGGCCGCGATGGCGATCCCGCCCTGGCTGGAGACCATCTCCAAAATCGTGGCGAAATCCTCGTTGCAATTGTCTCTTGAAGGCTCGGTCTTGCGGATGCCGAATTCGCCCAGGAGCCGATTGAGTTCAGCCGTGGTGGTGTCTGAGTCGTAGATGCACAGAACATGAATTCCGTCTCTCGACTCGAGTTCGAATCCGGGCAGCACGGTCACTTCAGTACTGCTTGCAGCCTTACGGAATGCCTCTACATCTTGAACGCTGTTGTGGTCGGTTATCGCCAGCACGCCAATTTCGAGTTCGCGGGCCTTGTCCACGAGACTTGCCGCATGGCTCTGGGCGTCGCCGTCGTTGGGTGTGTTCCGGTAGCTCTCGCGGTAGTGATAGGGGTTTACCTGAAGTGCGCATCGCACGAAGTGAGCGCCTGATGGCCGTTCCAGCGCCTCGGCGATCACGTGTGATTCGGATGTGTCCATTTGATAGCTCTCCGGGCCTTCAAAATCGCTCATGATTCTTCTATAGGGCGAGTGGCGCAGCAACCACATAAGGACATGAGCTTCCCCCTCTTCGGGGGAATCCAGCGGGATATCATCGGGCCATGAGCGGAAATGGCGCTTCCAACGCACTTGTCGGACAGCCCGCACTGGACCACCAGTGGTATCCCATCGCGCTCAGCGAAGACATCGATCCCGGACCGCACGGTGTCCAGGTGCTGGGCCGCCGCTATGCCTTGTGGCGCTCGGAAGGCGGATCGCTTACCGCCGCACCCGATCGCTGTCCTCACCGGCAGGCCCCGCTCTCGGAGGGGCGCATGGTGGACGGCTGCTTGGAGTGCCCCTATCACGGCTGGCGCTTTGGTGCCGGGGGCCGGTGCGAGCTGGTTCCGTCGTCGCCGCCGGGAACGCCGGTGCCTCCCAAGGCCCACCTCGACACCATCAACATTGAGGAGCGCTACGGCCTGGTGTGGCTGTGTCCGGGCAAGCCGCTGGGCCGGATCCCCGAGATCCCCCAAGAGGACAACCCCGAGTTTCGGCGGCTCAATACGCCATTCCAGCACTGGGCGGTGTCGTCTACCCGGATCACCGACAACTTCATGGACTTCTCCCACTTCCCCTTCGTACACACCGCCACCTTCGGGCTGGCCCAAGAAACGGTGATCCCGCCATTGGAGATGGGCGACCTGCCCGACGGCTACCGGGGCTATGTCTACGAGGTGAACGCCAACAACACCTCCGACGCGGGCCAGACCGTCACCGGCCAGGAAGACGATGTGCTGCATCGCCGGATGACTACGGGTTATGTGCTGCCGTTCTCGGTGCGCAGCACCATCGCCTACGAGTCGGGCTTGGAGCACATCTTGTTGCTGCTGACCACCCCGATGGACGACGTGAACTCGCTGTTCAACTTCGTGGTGTGGCGCAACGACGACTTCTCAGTGCCCGCCGATGAGATCATGAAGTTCGACCTGGCCATCGGCGCCGAAGACAAGGCCATGCTGGAAAAGCTCGAAGGCGTGCTCCCCATGGACCTCACCGCCACCGTCAGCGTACAGTCCGACCGCCCCTCGGTGGAATGGCGCCGCAGCCTGGCCGCGCTGATGGCCGAAGGCGGCGCGGCCTAGAAGGGGACGACCATTGGCAACCGAAGACTGCACCTCAGACCAAGAAGATCCCGGCATCCCAGATCCCCATGGGGATATCGCAGCGGGGCGGTACACCCGCTATCTCAACTCCGAGGAGTTCTTAGCGTCATTTGAAGAGGACTCGTGATTTCGGGCAGTACCCAGCTTGCGCAACGAGTCCTCTTCCTCGGCTGCGCCCAAGTCCCCATTGCCATTCGTCAGCTTTATGTCAAGGCGGCCGATAGCATGTGTGTATCCCCGGGAAGCTCATGTCTTCGGACAGGCCCCGGGGTATCGCCTTTCTGAGGTCTTCGGCTGGAGCAGCGAGGTCAGGCCTGTGTCAGTTACTAATGATGCACTGGGACCCGTACATCGTGATGTGGAAACTCTGCAGCAGGTCGATCCCGAGAATGATGTCCGTGCCGTCCTCCTGATCTGGTATCAGCTCCACCAGGAGGCTCTCGCCGCGCACGTAGGTTCTTGTTCCCCCCTGTTCCTCGGTTTCCATGATGGGGATTCCCATAACCATCTTGTAGGTGGGTGTTCTGACCGTTTCGTTCCCCGCATATGAGACCATTGCCACACCTACCTGTTCGGCCTCAAGGGCGTCAACCACCTTTTGTGTCACGCCGGTGTGGGTGCTGCCGGTGTCCACTATCGCTGAGAATCGGGTGGGGGACAGCCCGAATGGGTGAAATGGGTCTTCCGGGTCGGGCAGGGCGACATCTGCGACATGGCGAATCTCGTTGTCTGTCATCTCGATTGCGATTGTCGGCATAGTCGCTGCTGTCAGGAAAGCACTTTCAGGCGACGTCCCCGGCGGTGGGGCTTTTCGCCTATACGCACGAGGGAGAAGCTGCCGAGTCCATAGGTGTCGCAGCCATGCCTATACGCATTGTCCTCGTCGTCGTAGATCTCAACGATCTCCTCGTTGTGCATGAGCGCTATTGCTCCGGGGCGCTCGTTTTCCAGCCGGTCTTTGTGCAAGGCCAGATACGCGTCATAGTTGGCTTCTGCCTGATTGAGCGTGTTGCTCAAGGGGGCACCTCCTATCGCGACTCTGCCTGACGATATTCAGCGTACCACGACCGCCCCAAATTCCGAACTGACAGTTTCCGCCAGGTCGGATGCAGGGGTGGACGTCGGTCCGAAGGGTCTAACACCGGGTAGCTTGACCTCGATACGCTAGTTTGCGTCTAGGCGGAGGTCGCCTACCCTCAGGGTCGCATCCGGCGGCCGCGCCCGGTGCCGGGGGCCGCTGCGAGCTGGTTCCGTAGTCGCCGACGAATTCGTCTTGATATTCGTGCATTGTGCGGCGAAGCCTCTCGGGAGTCTGAATCTCAGCTGCGGCGAGCATCTTGGCTTCGTCCATCGGGCCGCACTGTGCCGCGGTGCCGAGGATGCGGGCGTGCTCCGCGGTGATCTTGCTGGCTGACAATGCGCCCCGAGTAGCTTCCAAGCCCTCAAGCTGCTTGGAATCGCGCATGATGCGCTGAGCCTGTTGACCCGATTGGCGCAACTCGGTCTTGAGTGCCTAAGCGGTGTCGTAGGGGCTGGTCCGTCGCTTCTTCTCCGCCACCGCCTCCGCCAGGAAACCGTCCAACCGGATGCGGGCCTGTCCGATCTGCCGCAAACGAGCGTCCAAAGCAGAATCATCGAGTCCGGAGACGTCCACTGCGTCCACGAAAATCCTGCTGCCGGAGGCGTTTTCCCTGGTAAGAACACCACAATCCATGCCCATATGTCTACCGACACCAGTGACAACATTCCTTTGGTGGAATCAGTCGGCCAAGCGGTTGTTGATGGTGGGTTCACGAGCAAGCATCCCTCGCCACTCAGCGATCTGTTGTTCTTCCACGCCGAGGGCAAGGGCGGCGGCTCGGTCGATAGTGGATCGAACTGGGCAGTCGTCAGCTTGTGACAGTGGCATAATCTCGACGTCGCTGACTTCCTCCCAGGCTCGGGCAAGGGTCGCCCAAGCAGGGTTGTCGGGATTTGGGATGCCAACGCTGCGCAATTGGTCCAAGGACCAAGCGGGGTAGGTCAATTTCTTGCTTCTGAGGTTCAAAAGCATGATCCTTGTCGGCGTCGAATTCCACCATGCGGCTAATGCATGGCCGTCGATCTCATCGGAAACGGTCACAGGGGTCCATCCTGATCCGATGGACGGCGTTGGTGACCAGATAGCGGTAAGCCTCCCACTAATGGTGTCGTACCGCTGGGCGACGAGAAGACGGCTGCGCCGTTGCCAGTACTTCTGGGCCAAGCCCTTCTTGGCATTCTTTGCGAGGCCATTCGCTTCGGGGCTGCTGTGCATGGTGTTGTGGATTTGGGAGCTCACCGACCAGAAAATAGGCACCGCTTCCGGAGTGTCAGATTCGCATTGCGTATAGGCATCCCGAATTCTCTGGCCTGCCGGCCCGATCTCGTGGCGCTTGCCTACCGGCTCTAGTAGCGGCGACTGGTTGATCTCGTAGGCCGCTTCGGCCAAGCGACCCTCGAACCATTGCACCGGTGACCAGTCCCCACCGGCAATTCGGTCCGCTGGCCAGAGCGTGCGACTTCCCCAGTCGGATGCCTCCCCGCTGGCGATGGAATCGGCAGCTGAAAGAGCCTCTTCGGGCGACAGAGGTATCTTTCGCAGCGAAAAGAATTCTGTGGGGGGGGGGGGGGGGGCCCGGCGCCGTGCGATCAGTAGGCATTGGGGGATGCCGGTGTTCTCCGAGACGCGGATTCGCTTCGGGGCGGGGGGGGGGAA
>JAPOVT010000007.1:0-6414 GCA_026708015.1 bacterium | reverse complement strand
CCCCCCGCCCCCCCCCCCCCCCCCCCCCCCCCCCCCCCCCCCCCCCCCCCCCCGGGGCCCGGCGCCCCCCCCCCCCCCCCCACAGCGCCGTGCGATCAGTAGGCATTCGTGGATGCTGGTGTTCTCCGAGAAGCTGATTCGCTTCGGGTCGTGTGAGGTGATTATCCGCTCGATATGGAATCTACTGGCCAAAAAGCGGCGCTCATTTTTTCCGGCTGCGGCGGTGCAGGCAGTGACTGGGAGCACCATGGCGAGCACTCCGCGTTCAGAACCCAAGAGCTGGTCTGCCAAAGGTGTGAAGAAGGTACGAATGCTGTTCGAGTCGATGACACCTCCGGCGGCGGGGTCTGAATTCGCGAGGTGGTCGCGAATTCGAAGCTCGTATTGCTGCATCTGTTGCACTTGATCACTCGTGTATTGCCGGTGGCGTTTCGTGTTGTTGGTGAATGGCGGATTCATAATTACGAGATCGAGGTCTTGGGGTGCGAAATCGACCTCGGTCTCATCCACCTGAATGGCACCGATACCCTTCTGGGTACGGAGTGGCCGGACAAGGCTGTGCAGAGAGTCTGCTGAGTCGGCTGTTGCCAAAATCTCTAGCGAGCCCGCCTGCATCGTTCCATCGGTTTGTGGGCCATGTCTGAGAGTGAACAGGTTGATGTGGCGATAGTCGACGGTGGGTGCACCGAGTGTGAGGTTGCAGGCTGCCATCTGTACTGCGTGACGGTTGATATCGAGTCCGCAGAGGACGTTTTCCACCAGTCCCCGGTGCAACTCGGCCTGGTCCTCGTTGTCTGCCTGCTGGCTGCGTGATTTCAAAACGTGCAGTGCAGCCATCAGCAGAGTGCCGGTGCCGCAGGCCGGATCCATGATCCGCAGACGGCGAATTTGTTCATCGTCGGCCCAGTCGGTGAAGTCGGCATCTATGGCCAGCCGGGCGAGTACCAGGGCGGAGAGGTTGTTGGTGTAGAAGGCGCCAGTGGCCTCTGCGTTAGGAAGGATGCGGTGGTAGAGCGGACCGGCGTGGTCGTAGCCCATGTCGCTCAGTGAAGCGGCGGTCCGGTTTGCGCACTCTGCCAGCCGGCACAGGGCATGGTTTGCAAATTTCCGGCGGGGCAAGGAGCCCAGCACGGCGAGCGCGGGCTCGAAGACCGGCTTGTAGTCGTGTTCCAGGATCTTCTCCCAGTCGCGCTCTAGAGCGTCGGCCGGGTACTCATCGCCCGAGACGGTAGCCAGATCAGAAAGCCAGTTCATGTGGGCCACATCGGTGAGCCGGCGATGGAGGAGGCAGGCGTTTCCCACTAGAAGGGCCGCGATGGTACAGATGTCGCGATCATTGCCAGTGACTGCCAATCCCATCGCATCTGCCAACTGCCCAGCTAATTCACCTTCTTCGAACAGCCGAGCCGCGGCTCGAACAGCCTGTGCAATGTCATCGGCGACTAGCAGGCCGGGCGTGCCAAGACCAGAGGAAGCCACTACGTGCGCGTAGATGCCTTGACCAGCCTCGCGCAGATCGAGCACAAGCTGCGATGACGTTATGTCAGGCGGGTCTGGCGGTTCCGCAGGATGCGGTCCTATCTCGTGGGCTTGAACGTACCGGAGTGGGTTTTCGGCAAGCCGCCCATCGTGGGATTGGAGTGCCCGCATCACCTGGCCTAGGGCTTCGTAGCCGGTGTTGCCTTCTGTCAGCGCAGTAGCCAAGTCGGTGCCCGGCGAAATGGGAATGGGAACAATGATGTATCCGAGTCTCTTGCCCTCGCTGCGGCGCATAACCCGACCGACAGCCTGCACAATGTCAATCTGGCTGTCACGGGGCTCCATAAAGACAATTGCGTCTAGCGAAGGTACGTCTACCCCTTCACCGAAGAGCTTGACATTGCAGAGCACGCGAGCGATTTCTTCTTCTCCGGCTAGGCCAAGCTCGCGTAGTGCCCTGCTGCGCTTGAGTGCGCTGTCGGTTCCATCTAGGTGTTGCACGTCCATCCTCAAGGACTCGGTCGCCTGAGGGTTGGACTGTCTTGCTCGTCGGGTAATGAGCGACTTGAGTTCAGGTTGCCGAAGTCCTTCCGCGAAGAACTTGGACCGCAGAATTGAGTTGGCAAATGCAATTGTTCGGTGTAGACGGCCTGGCCGGTCAAGTTCATCGCCCTCTGCAAGACCATTTACGGCCAGCGATGTCCCCAACAGACGCATCATCTCGTCCTCGGTGATGATTAGTGGCTTTGCTCGACCCTCGCTCAGGCGCTCGCCGAGAGAGACCAGTCGATCGCGCATTCCCAGAGGAATGGCATTTTCGTGAACGCCCAGCACAATCACGCGGTAGTCCGAGAGCAGACCGTCGTTGACCGCATCCTTGAAGGAAAGAAGTTCGAGTTCGGGTCCGTACACATCAAAGTCGGACATGTCGACTGTCTCTATGCCCTTGTTGGCTAGTGACGAACGAGAACGAGGGCTGTAAATCCTTGGAGTCGCGGTCATATACAGCCGTTTGACGGCTCGCAGAGACTCTTCGCTATGAACGGCTTGGAATCCGGAGTTCTCGCCACCAGACGCGGCTCGGTCCACTCCTGTTGTGCGATGCGCCTCATCGCAGAGGGCGAGATCGAAGCCCGGCACCCCTAGTTCCTCTTGCGCTGCGGAGACATGTTTCAGAGATTGATATGTGCAGAACACGACGCGAGTAACGCCGTTTCGGGAAGACTCTGAAAGGAGGTCGGCCAATTCCGCGGGGTTGGAGGTGACAGCGCACTCGAGTTCGGAGAGCCGAACATCGGCTTGCTCGCCGCGCCCCCCTGCTGAAGGGTCGGAGCAAACCACTGCGCACTCCAGCGGGCGAGCGCTGTGGCGTAGCCACTCCCTCCGAGCCTGTGAGACCAATGCGATACTGGGCGCCAGAAACAAAATCCTGCCGCCATCGGGTACGACCTGTTCGGCAATTCGAAGTGACGTGAAGGTCTTTCCCGTTCCACAGGCCATCGTCAACCGACAGCGGTCATTGTTACTCAAACCATTGACTACTTTGTTGACGGCTTCCCTTTGCCTCGGCCAGAGTGAACGAACCGGACGCTCAGAGTCGAGTTCGAGAATCAGGTCGTCTGCGTGGCGCAGGAAATCAATTCTGTGGATTGGGGGAGTGGCTCCTTCAATGGCAACTTCTGCAGCAGAGGTCCAATCGCAGGTGGCAACAATCCAGCGCATCGAATAGACGGCCTGCTGGGAATAGCCGAGAAACGAGTCAATCTCTGGTTTGGAGACCTTCGCATCATCGGCATAACACTTGCATTGAATCGCGATCCATCTGCCGTCTCGATGTCGAGCTACAAGGTCGATGCCTCTGTCGCGGCCGTCCCGACCGGTCAGATCCTCGCGTTCTGGCCAATCGGCTCAACGATGAACTTCAGTAATCTCGTACTCCGGAGACGTCCTGAAGACTCTCGCGACGAGATTCTCAAACCATCGTCCTTTCTCACTCTCGTCGCGGCTATCCCGCCGGATGCGTTCTAGGGCTTTTCCAACCGATATTGCTCCATCCCCCGGGAACTCCAGTTCGATCAGCCCTGACTTGGCATCGAACGTTGGTCGGCCGCCACTGCCAGCTTCATTGGCCTCTTCGATCACGTCGCTACACCCCTCTTTGCTTGGCAATCGTCTGGGAGCTTACTGATGGGAGGGGAATAGATCGGCGCGAATGACTCACTTTCGATCCTGTACCCCTACCTGCGCCCCTAGCCCTGTGCGCTCATCGTTGCAAGCCCCCGGCAGTTAATGGCGTCCGCACCCGAGGATTTCTGGAACGGTCATACTCATTGAAGTGAGGCCGATGGCATGTGGGTATCCCCGGGTAGCTCATGTCTTCGGACAGGCCCCGGGGTATCGCCTTTCTGGGGTTTTCCGCCGGAGTAGCGGGGTCAGCGGTTGCATCAGCGGTCGCTGTCCCGCAGGGCGCTTGCGCCGCTCCCGGTAAAGTTGCCCGCATGAGCTGCAGGTCCATGGTGTTTGCCAACCGCGATCGCATCCGCGAGATCGCCGCTTCTTGCAACGCTGACCGCATCTCCCTGTTCGGCTCAGTTGCCCGAGGGGACGACACCGCCGACAGCGACTGCGACTTCATTGCCGACCTCAAGCCCCAGTCCACACTGCTCCACCTAGCCCGCATCAAGACCAAGCTCGAAGATCTGCTTGGCTGCACCGTCGATGTCGTGTCCCGCCGGTCCATCCCGCCCGGCATCACATCCGTCGAAGACGAGGCCATTCCTCTTTGAGCCGATCTGACAACGACACAGCGCCGCCGTCCTCGTACAACGCCGCCAGTAGTCACCCTGAAGGAAGCAGGGCATGCCCGTGACAGACGAGGAGTACGCGGCAGGCGTTTTGGAGCGGTTCCTTGAAGGACACAGTGCGGAAGTGCTTCCCGAGAGAGGGCACGAGCCGTCGCACGACATCGACCTGCGCGATCCGGACGGGGAGATCAAGGCCAGGGTGGAGGTAGTGAGGCTTACCGACCCAGAAACCGAGAAAGGTACCAAGAAGGGCGTCAATCCCAGAGGTTTCTTTGACCCGGCATCGAACATTGCGGGTGCCGTCAACGAGAGAGTCAGAAAAAAGGCTCGCAAGGACCAGGCCGGTGCGCATGACGAGCCGAAATGGTTGGTGGTGGTCCTCAGCAGCGCTGGCGGGCTTTATTGGATCAACACGCTAAACGAGCGCCCGCCTGGGCTGCTCGACGCCGGTTCTTACGAGGCCGACGAGGCCGTCCTCAAACAGCTCGACGGAATATCCTGCGAGCACTTCGCCGAAGTGTGGGTCGTGTGGGAGCAGCTCGACACGGTACGGGGCAGGCAGGAAACCGCCGTCGCCGCTTTCCCCTCCCGCTGCCTTCGACTAGCGGGGGCGTGCTCCAGCATTTGGGACCGGCAGGCCGAGCAAGCCCCTACCCCCGTTATCGATCCGGCTGGCGGGACGACGCAAGAGTCGGCGGCAGCCACCGCTCCTGAGGGGACCGCTTCACAGTCAAGCAATGCATCAGAGGGGTCCGAATCCGCGGCTGCCGGATCCCAACTCGGGGAGTATCGACTCCAGGGCCACCACGCCACCGGGATCGACTCCAGGGCCTACACGCTACCGGGATCGGCTCCAGGCCCACCACGGCCTCGCTGATCGAGCCTGGATGCCCTACACGCCGGGCTGATCGAGCCTGGATACCCTACACGCCACTCCAGGATGCCCAGGAGACGCCGGCGGGAAGGCTCGTCGTCCAGTCCCAGCATTCGACGGTGCTGTCGGCCCTGATCCCACACGAATGGCCGCGGCCGGCCGCGATGGCGGTGAAGGCGCCTGCGGGGGCGTCCGACCGCCCGACTCCGTTGGCGCCCCAGCATTCGACGGTGCTGTCGGCCCTGATCCCACACGAATGGCCGCCGCCGGCCGCGATGGCGGTGAAGGCGCCTGCGGGGGCGTCCGACCGCCCGCCGCGGTTGTTGCCCCAGCATTCGGCGGTGCTGTCGGCCCTGATCCCACACGAATGGAAGCTGCCGGCTGCGATGGCGGTGAAGGCGCCTGCGGGGGCGTCCGTCTGCCCGTGGCGGTTGGAGCCCCAGCATTCGGCGGTGCTGTCGGCCCTGATCCCACAGGAGTGGTAGCTGCCGGCTGCGATGGCGGTGAAGGCGCCTGCGGGGGCGTCGCCCGTTGGGTCCCGGCATTCGACGGTGCTGTCGGCCCTGATCCCACACATATGGTCCTGGCCGGCTGCGATGGCGGTGAACGCGCCTGCGGGGGCGTCGCCCGCTTGGCCCTGGCATTCGACGGTGCTGTCGGCTCTGATCCCACACAAGCTGAAGCCGCTGGCCGCCGCGATGGCGGTGAAGGCGCCCGCGAAGGCGTCCGCCGGCCAGAAACCGCCGATGGCGCCCCAGCATTCGACGGTGCTGTCGGCCCTGATCCCACAGGAGTGGTCGCCGCCGGCCGCGATGGCGGTGAAGGCGCCTGCGGGGGCGTCCACCCGCCCGGAGTTGATGCCGCCCCAGCATTCGACGGTGCCGTCGGCCCTGATCCCACACGAATGCCTCCTGCCGGCTGTGATGGCGGTGAAGGCGCCTGCGGGGGCGTCCGCCTGCCCGTATTCGTTGATGCCGCCCCAGCATTCGACGGTGCTGTCGGCCCTGATCCCGCACGTATGGTTGTCGTTGGCCGCGATGGCGGTGAAGGCGCCCGCGGGGGCATCCAGCGCCCCGCGGGGGCCGGCGGCCCAGCATTCGACGGTGCTGTCGGCTCTGATCCCGCACGTATGCTCGTCGCTGGCTGTGATGGCGGTGAAGGCGCCCGCGAAGGCGCCTTCGTGGACGCCCGTCTCCCCGGCGCTTATGGATTCTTCGGTAACAACGATGTGGAGGCCGCCCCGGCATTCGACGGTGC
>JAPOVT010000006.1 GCA_026708015.1 bacterium | reverse complement strand
TTATTTTTTTGTTTTGTTGTGTTTTTGCCGCGGTTCTTGTTTCTGCTCCCGCTCTCCGCTCGGTGGTCTTGTTGGCGGGGCGGCCCCCCCCCCCCCCGCCGCGCCCCCCCCGGGGCGCGCCCCCCCCCCCCCCCCCCCGCCCCTATCGCTCACGCCTGCAAGCTACCCGGAAGCAGTGACAGTTTTGGAAACTAACTGTTGGCTCTCTGGCTAGCTGGCCTCAGATCCCGGGTCTGTCGATGATTCTTCGGGTTCTATGCGGATATTGCGCCGATGGGCAGGCCCTTGGGGTACGAGATTCTCAGAATCGCTATAGAAGGCGTGTTCTTCTTCCGGGGTCACAGCAGAACCTTAGGTCGGGACGAGACAGATTGGCGTGGTTTGCCAGGGTTGGAACAGCCGGGTTGGGTGGGCCCATAATTGGTCCCACCCAACCCTCAAGTTGTCTGCTACCAGGAGCTTCGCTAGTAGCGAGAGGCCTGCCTGGAGCGTACGGCTCAAGTGTCGCACATTCAGTCGACTGAAGAGTTCCCTTTTGGTGATTCGATCGTCGGTTTCACGGCAACAGCTCGCTGAGCCTTCGCCAACGAACCCCTCGCAGATTCACGCCCTCTTGTGCCCATCTAGGGATATTGCGGTCGTAACCGACCCAAATGGGAGCGCCGTAGTAGCTCGCCGAACCGACGTATTGGGCGCTGAATTGGTTGAGGCGAATGCCGAGTCGTTCGGCTTCGGCATGTGCAGCTTCGATTTCTGATCTTACAACCGTCAGATTGACTACGCCGAATAGGCGACGGGCAGGGCCCAACAACAAGGCGAGATCACCTGGGCTGAGCGTCCCAAGACTTCGGGTGATCTTTCCTCGTCCGAGAGCCGCTCCCTCTTGTGCCCTCTGCGCACTTCTGCGGAGTCTTGTAATGGCTGCTGGGACCGTCATCAAAGGCTGATCCGTGAGCTCGTTCGGCAGCCTTCCCGCAACTGCGGCTATGACGATCCACTCGTTCCCAATGATCACCGGCCTACCCCATTAGGGGAAGGCCAAGTTGGGGTCCTCCTCGCCGATTTCTTGGAAGATGGCCCACAGGTCGTCTCCTTCGAGCAGCTCAGTCAAGGCCCGACGACCTTCGGGCGATAAGCGCGGGTCTCCTTCACCTGGCCCGCGATCCGGGACACCGTCACAACTGAATTCGACGGCAGGGGCATCCTCGCAGTGCCGGGGATCAGCCCCTACCTGTTCAACTGAACGATGAACCATGAAGTGACTTTACCGACCGTCTGGCTCGAATACTCCCAAGCTTCCGATGAAGGAGCGCTCTATTGCCGCTGGCGGACGGAGGCGGGGGTGAGGGCGGAGGCTTTGGGGACGCCGAGGAGGGCGAGGGTGCGGTTGAGGTCTTCGGTGAATTGGTCGATGAGGTGGTCGACGCCGGGTTCGCCGGCGGCGGCGAGGGCGTAGAGGTAGGGGCGGCCGAACGTCACCGCGTCGGCGCCGAGGGCCAGGGCCATGGCGACGTGGCTTCCCCGGCGCACGCCGCCGTCGCAGATGACGTCGATATCGCCGCCTACGGCGTCGGCGACCTGCGGCACCAACTCCAGGATGGGCGGTGCGCCGTCGAGCTGGCGGCCGCCGTGGTTGGACAGGATGATTCCGTCCACGCCCTGATCTGCCACCACTTGGGCATCGGCCACCGATTGCACGCCCTTGAGCACCAGCTTGCGGTCCCAGCGCTCCCGCAGCCAGTCCAAGTCGTCCCACGACAGCGCCTGGTTGAACTGGTTGTGGGCGAATTCAGCCAGGCCCAGCGCAGAGCTGCCGTCGTAACCCTGAACCCCGGTCAAGTTGGCGAAGGTGATCGGGTCGGACCGCAGCAGCGACCACGTCCATCCTGGTCGCCGCAAGCCGTCCAGCACCGTGTCGGGTCCCAATGTGGGCGGCAGGGTGAAGCCCCGGCGAACGTCTCGCTCCCGGCGACCGAATACCGGGGTATCCACCGCCACCAGCAGCGCCTCGTAGTCGCAGACGGCCGCCCGCTGGAGCCACTCGGCCACCAACCCCCGGTCACGCCAGAAGTAGAGCTGGAACCACAGCGGGCCGTCGCTCACCTCTCTTATTTCTTCGATCGAGCGGGTGCTCAGGGTAGAAAGCGAATAGGCAATCCCTTTGCGGGCGGCAGCCCGGGCCACGGCCAGTTCCCCGTCGGGGCACACGATGCGGGTGAACCCGGTGGGCGCCAGCGCGAACGGCACTGGATGGCGCCGGCCCAGCAATTCCACTGAGGTGTCCAGCGCCGACACGTCCCGCAGCACCCGGGGGGCGAACTCCCATTGATCGAACGCGGCGGCGTTGCGCTCCATAGACAGCTCATCCTCAGCCGCCCCATCGATGTAGTCGAACACTCCCGCCGGGAGCCGCCGCCGGGCCAGTTCCCGCAGGTCGGCCACCGACGCCGCCCGGCTCAACCGCCGCTTGGCCCGGTTCGGCTCAAAGCGCCGAAACCGCGCCACCGACCGCAGCGTCCGAATCATGCCCACGTCACTGATTCAACTACATCGCGCCGCAGACCATTGCCTGGGTTCTCAAACCCCGACCAGACTCTTCAAGCGACCTTGGTGAGGCGCCGCAACTCCCAACAAGCGGCGCCGAAACTCCAGCCCGGCATTGACCGCTGCGATCACGTGGCTTTCCCAGTGCTCAACTTGCTCGCCCAAGCTCTCGCTGAACCAGCGGTATACCTCATCGGACCACCACATGCGATTTCGGCGTCTTGGGTCGGTGACGGGCGGCGGAAACCCACCTGGACCTCTCTTTCCCGCAATCAGCAGCCGCACGCTCTCACGAGTGCGCCCAGTACGAGTCGCGATATCAGACATGGATAGCAGCCCGATATCAGCCAGTCGGACAACCTTGACCCCTGCAACAGATTCCACATCAGCGATGGCTGAGAAGACAGCCTCTTCGAACGTGTCAGCCTCCCGTCCAAAATCGAGGTATTGGGTGCAATCGGTTCGCCCGATGAGCGCGTCGTCACACCCTGCTTCGAACAGCGCGTCAAACAGCTCATCGTCCTGCAAATCAGGACCCTCCACAATCATGGTGAACTCATGCAGCGGCATTTCAGATCCTCGCTCTCTCTAGCTGTGTCCGCACCGACCTACTTCCCGCCGGAGATGGCGAGCAAAGTTCCCTGGGTTCTTAGGCGTCGACCAGATGGAAACCTGGCAACCCGACCGGCTGGCCTCCACACAGCGCATGACACCCCAACGATGACCTGACGATGTATCCACAACTGTCCATCCAGCCTTCTCTGCCTCGACGAGCACAGCTTCCACCTCCTTGTTGGGGTGTCGGCTTCTCGCCATGTTGACAATATACAACGCTGTTGTTCTATGTCAACACTCTGGCCTAGGACCAGCGCGGCGGCCGGCCAGCCTCCGGGACCGACATTTGTGGGAATATGGCCCGCAGTGGACTCCGACTACTGGGGGGACGGCTACGTCTTCCGGCGCCAGCTGGTGCCCGAAGAGATGATCGACACCCTCAACCAGCGCTTCGCCGACATCGCCGACGCCACCATTGCCCAAGCCCCCAACATGCAGATAGCCCGCAACGTGGAGGTGGCCAAGGGATTTGTCACCCCCCGCACTCCGGCCCACGGCATCGCCAAGGTGAACTTCGTGAATGGTGACCCGGTGTTGTCCCGCTATGCCCGCTACGAGCCCATTATCGACCAGGTGGAAGAGCTCATCGGCGACGATCTGATCGCCTTGAACAGCATGTACCTGAACAAGCCCACCGATGTCGACGGCCGCCACCCCCTTCACCAAGATCTGCTCTACTTCCCCCTCCGTCCCGCCGACCGCATCGTCGGGGTGTGGACGGCGCTCGACACGATAACCCGGGAAAACGGCTGCCTGGTGGTGTTGCCCGGCACTCACACCGGCGAACTCCTCGAGCACGACTACCCCGATTGGGAGCACAAGAACTTCCTCTTCTTCGGGGCCAAGGGCATCGACGTCGACCAGCGGGTCCACCTGGAGATGGACCCCGGCGACACCTTGTTCTTCCATCCCCTGCTGGTCCACGGCTCCGGCTACAACCGCACCGACGACCTACGCCGGGCCATCGCCGTCCACTACGCCAGCTCCCACTGCGAAGACATCTGGCACGGTGAAACCAAGACCATCGGCGACTTCGACCCCCGCCTCGACATCCGCCTAGTTAGAGGCCAAGACCCCAACCAATACGCCCACTCCCCCCTCTCCTGAATGGGAAGGGTGGCGCACAAGACATAGGCGGGGCGGTGGGCCACGCAATGGGTCGTCGCAGGGGTGGCTCCGCCCCCTCTTCATTAGGGATGGGAAACTACATACGCAATCGCCTAACCACTTGTCAAGTTGCATGCTCAGCCAGAAATACGTTACCGCCGTCCCTACCTCAACGCCTGTCTCCCAGACCCCTTTTCCTAGTTTCGTTGGGAGTTTCGCCATATGCCTCGGAAAAGCTGCGGGAGAAATGAGCCGAAGTCGGGTCTGTCAGGAATTTTGTGTATCGGGCGTGATCTGAGGGTCCGCGGCCGGGTG
>JAPOVT010000005.1 GCA_026708015.1 bacterium | reverse complement strand
CCGTCGGTTTGGGCCGAATGATCTTGTCGTACCCGCACATGCCTGCCGACGTGATGGCCGGCCGAGAACTCGATCGGCGCCTCATCTGCCGCACGTTCTCCGACTGCACCACCGCTCCCCGCAGCGGCCTGATTTCAGGGTGCTACCCGCTGGACGACTTCTACAACCAGCGAGAAGAGCGCCTCCAACTTGCGGCATTAAAGAAAGCGGCCAAGGCCCGGCTGGCCGTTGGCCAAGGCTCTGCCAAAGCAGCGCCGAACGGCCGCCAGCCTAGCTTCGAATGAGGCGTGTCGGCGGCGTCACTCCAGTAGCGTTGGAAGCTGCCCAGTAACCAAGGAGCGACCCGTGCCCGATCTCCAGGTTGAAAAGCGCGACCACATCGCCATCGTCACCCTCGACCGCCCTCCGGTCAATGCGGTCAATAATGAGACATTCGTCCAGATCCGCGATGTCTTCGCCGCTTTGGGTGATGACCGAGATGTGCGGGTGGCCATCTTCACCGGTGCCGGAGAAAAGGCGTTCTGTGCCGGCGCCGATCTGAGCCCGCCCAACAGCGCACCGCGCTCAGAGCGCCACCCCCTCGAGCTGACCGACCCCGGCCATCTGGCCCGAGAGGCCATGTGGACCATCATCGACTGCGCCGTCCCGGTGATCGGGGCCATCAACGGCTACGCGCTGGGGGCCGGCCTGGCCTATGCCGCCTGCTGCGACATGCTTGTAGCCTCAGAGAACGCTACGTTCGGCACTCCTGAGATAAACGTCGGACTCCTGGGGGCCAGCGCCCACCTCTCTTTGATGATGGGCCGCCACAAGGCCAGGGAGATGTTTCTCACCGGCGAGCAGGTCTCCGCCCAGGAGATGTACCGCATCGGCGCCGTCCGAGAGGTGACCGCGCCCGACAAGCTCATGGACACTGCGCTGGAGCTGGCCCGTGAGCTGGCCACCAAGAGCCCGGTTGCCATGCGGTTGGCCAAGGAGTCGATGAACCGGATCGAGAACATGGAGCTAAGGGAGGGCTACCGCACCGAGCAGGACTACACCGCCCGCCTGATGCGCTTCGACGACTCCCGTGAGGCCCGGCGCGCCTTCCGGGAGAAGCGCGACCCCGAATACAAGTGGGAATGACCGAGAGAAGCGCGACCTCCAGTACTAGTGGGAATTACCGCTAGAACAGCTTGCTGTTGTCCCAGTTGAGCATCTTGCCCACCGGAGTGAGCTCGATGGTGGCGTTGAGATTCTTCTGGTAGTAGTCCCGGGTCTGCTTGGGCATCACATCCCGGGCTGTTCGATACGGGGCGTACTTCTCATCGAGGGCCTGGGCGATCCGCTGAGCCAACTCCTCAGAGGGCTCGATCACCCGCCCCATGCACTCCACGTGTACCGCCCGCAGCTCAGCCCAGCGGTCCCCGGCCTCCACCAGGAAAGAGCAGCGCTGGTCGTTGCGGACCCGCACCACCTTCTTGCCCCGGGTGACCATGTAGATCTTCTGGTCGAGCACCACGTACCACACCGGTAACGCGATTGGTTGACCGTTGGCCCGAAGCGTGGTGAAGACACCGTTCACCGACGTCTCCAGCATCTCCCAGCACTCCTCGGTCGACATCCGCACCGTGGGCTTCTTCTTCTCAGCCACCTATCAAGTCTCTCAGCTCACGGCGGAGAATCTTCCCCGAGGCCGACTTGGGAATGGCCTCGGCAAACCGGACCTCACCGAGGTGCTTGTAGGTGGCCACATGGTCGGCCACATAGTCCTTCACCGCCTGCTCATCAAGGCCGGAGTCAGCGGCAGCAACCACGAACGCCAGCGGCACTTCCCCGCTCTCGTCGTCGGGCCGGCCCACCACCGCGGCATCGGTAATCTGCGGGTGGTCTAAAAGCAGCGCCTCCAACTCGGCGGGGGCTACCTGGAAACCCTTGACCTTGATGAGCTCCTTCAGCCGGTCGACGACGTAGACGTGGCCATCCTCGTCAACCCGGGCGATGTCGCCGGTGTGGAGCCAGCCGTCTTGGTCGATGGTCTCAGCAGTGGCCTCCGGGTTGTTGAGGTAGCCCTTCATCACCTGGGGGCCGCGAATCCACAGCTCGCCCTCCATGTCGATGGGCAGGTCCTCGCCGGAATCGGGGGCCACGATCCGGGCTTCGGTGTTGGCCACCGTCAGGCCCACCGACCCTGGCTTGGAATCACCTGGCGGGGTGGCATGGGAGATGGGGCTGAGCTCGGTCATGCCGTAGCCCTGCACCACTTCGCAGCCGATCCGCGCCGATGCCTCGGCCGCCACCTCAGACCCTAGCGGCGCGGCCCCCGACAGCACCTGGCGCAGCGACGACAGATCGAAATCAGCCACTGCGGGATGTTTGGCCAGCGCCAGCACGATGGGGGGCACGGCGAAGAGCCGGGTCACCTTGCGGCGCTCGATGAGCGATAGCGCCTGGGCCAGGTCGAAGCGGGGCATGGTCACCAGCGTTGCCCCATGATGAAGCTGGTCGTTCATGAGCACCTGCATTCCGTAGATGTGGAAGAAGGGCAGCACCGCCAACACCACATCGCTGCCCTGCGACGCCACCGATGAAACGCACTGCTCGATGTTGTTCACCAAATTGGCGTGGGTGAGCATCACCCCTTTGGGCAGACCGGTGGTGCCCGACGAGTAGGGCAGCACCACCACGTCGTTGTGGGGATCGACCTCCACCTGGGAGATCGGATCTCCCAGCATTGACAGCATGGGGATGCCCTGCGAAGGATTGTCGGAGTCGATTACCACCACATCGCCCGCAATACCGGCTTGATCCATGGCCTCCCGGGTCTGGGTGGCAAACATGTCGGCGGCAAACACCAGCGTCGCCTGGGAGTCGGTGAGCTGGTAGGCGATCTCATCCGCTCCGTAGGTGGGATTGACCGTGGTGACCGCGCCCCCCGCCACCGCCACCGCGTGGAACACCACTGGATACCACGGGGAGTTCGGCGCGATGAGCGCGGCGACATCGCCTCGGGCGAAGCCGCCAGCCGCCAATCCGCCCGCCAGGGAATACACCGACTGCTCGAGCTGGCCGTAGGTGAGCGACCATTCCCCCGGCCCGTCGACCAATGCCTCCTTATCGGCGAGCTTCCCGGCCCGCTCCAACACGAACCCGGTGACCGGCTGCGAGCTCAGCGGCTCATCAGGCAGAAGGCTGGGATGGACAATCACAGGGTTTTAGGGAGCGGGCGTGATGCCGTGGAACGGGCTGCCGGCGGCCTGATACTCATCGAGGAGCTTGAAGAACTCCTCACCGAAGGGGCTCTCGCCCCGAAGCGGCATCGCGGCGCGGACAACCGTGAAGTCCAGCGGCGCCAGTTCGGCCGCGGCATCAAAGTGGCGGGCTGCGCCTTCCTCATCTCCAGCGCGACGAAGGTGAGCGGCCAGGCGGAAGTGCAGGCGAGCCGCGATCTCATCGGCGTCGAGGTCGGCGATCTCGCTGCTGGCATCATCGGGAACCACACCTTGATGAACCCAGGCCCGGATCTGGTTGAAATGGCCCTCGCAAGTGCGGCCGGTGAATTCGCTGAACATATCGCTGCCGAATTCGCTGGCATTGGGACGTGCGATTCGACCCTGCTCGTCGATCCAGACCACCGCTGGCACGTTGCTGATGGCATACATCTCGGTGAGGAGGTGATCGGGGTCCATCAGCACCGGATAGGTGATGTTCTCGGCCAGTACCCGCACCTCGTCTATGGCCTCGTCAATGGCCACCGCGATCACCATGAAGCCGTCATCGGCCAATTCGTCATGCAGTTCCTGCCACCCGGGCAGGTCGAAGGCGCATCCTCACCAACTAGAAAAAGCCACTAGGAGCCGCTTCTTGCCCGCGTAATCCGACAGGCTACGCTCGATGCCGTCGAGGTCGGCGAGAGTGAAGTCGGGCGCTTGGCGGTCTCGAAGGGCTGCCCGGCGGGTGGCGTTGGGCTGGCCCAGGACCACGACGCTGGCGTCGGGATCAACCACGGTGGGCTGGTCCACCGCATTGGCCACCGCGGCCAGATCGAGCTTGTCACCGACTCTGATAGCCGAGCCGTCTCCCACCAGCACGCACTGATCGCCGCGGCAGAGTCCCTCTGGCTTCAGCGTCCAGCCGACCGCGGCGGAGAGGGCATCCGGCTCGACCAGCGGGCGCCCATCCGCCCACTCTCCAGCAGTGGTGGCCACCTCATCTCCAAGGACGGTGATTGTTGTCATAGCGGGAACTCCTTCATTCGACGGGATCGGTCGGAATCGGCTCGCCGACCGGCAAATAGGTTCTGACTTCGGGGAAATACTCGTAGCGGCGCACCAATGAGCCGGCCGAGTGCTTGTCAGGCGAGAGGCTGGCCCCGATCATGGCGGGAAGATCGAACGTGCCAAGCCCCTCGGCCGCGGCCCTGAACGTCTCGGGGGTTATGTTCCCTCCGGCCGCCTCCAGGATCTTCACAGTGAGGGCGAAGGCACGGCAGTGGTTGACCACACCGTTGACTATGTCGTCGTCGGTGAGATCGAGGGGCTCGTCGCTGGATCGCTCTTCGAATACGGCAAGGCATTGCTGCACGCCAGGATCGGCCAGCGCTTCCTCGCTGGTCGGCTTGTTGGTGGTGACGGCAAACGTGCGGGCCATGTACTCGTCTTCAATGCCTTGATCATTAGCAATGTCCAGGCGGTCGGCAGCCTGTCCATTGGTGTGGGCAATGCGCACCTCCCAGCCAATGCGCTGCGCCGAGGAGATGATGCCGTACACGTTGGAGAGGTTGAGGAGCAGATCGACCCCGTCGGCCTCCATGCGCGTGGAGATGTTGTCGGTATTCTGCTCGTTCTGCACGGTGTCAGTGGTGGGCGCACCCGGGGTATAGACACCGACGACGTTGATGCCCGCCTCCTCAAGCAGCGGCTGCACCGCGTCGGCATACTCCTTGTCGGGGGGAGCCTCGTAGTAGATGCCCACGCGGTGCCCGTCGAGATCACCGGCCCGGATCATCTCGGTGGTCCCGCCGACCCGCTGGCGGGTTTGCTTCATCTCGGTGGCGAAGAACAGGCCGTTGGACCGCTCTTGGCGCTCGGTGTTCTCCCCGAAGTGGCCCACATAGGGATGCCCGTGCAGCTCGGTGATGCACAGGGCGTTGTCATCGAGGAACTGGCCGATCACCACGAACACCTTCATGTCCTCGATCAACTCGGTACACACCCGCTCGCTGTCGGTGGTCCCGATCGGCAGGAAGGAAACCACGTGGACCACGACGCTGCGGCCATGGATGCCGCCCCGCTGATTCAGGTCTTCGGACAGTGCGGCATAGAGGTCCTGCACCGGGAAGATGCCGATGTCGATGCCGAACATCTCATTGATCTGCACCGGGTCGATGGCAGCCACACCGATGACGATCTCGGTCTCCGTTACCCCTTGGTAGCTGGCGATCAACTCCACCGGTGTGGGGACTGGCGTCGGCTCCGCAGGTGCCTCGGCCGGCTCGTCAGCAGCGGTTTCCGCGGCCTCATCGGAGGCTGTCTCGGCGGGTGCGTTCCCGGGCTCGTCGGCCGGTTCCTCAGCTGGCTGATCGGACGGCTCATCAGATGGCTCTTCAGCCGGAGCAGCCGTTTGCTCTTGGGCCGCGGACGGCTCCGCGGTGTCGGCACTGCCGTCGTCGTCGTTGCCGCCGCAAGCCGCAGCCACCAAAGCCACGACGATGAGCAACCACCACCATGTCCGTATCCCCTTTGAACCTCTGACTGCGGTCACCGTTTCCCTCCTCTGGAACTCTGGTCCGAGCCCCTCATTTAAGGCCTAGTCGAGCGTATTGGTCGTCGGGCGCGTCCACCTCGTAGAGCGCAGTGTGGAGCAGATCGAGCATCTCGTCGGCCAACGACTCTCGGCTGCGGTTTTCCTGCTCGCTTGGATCGACGTCGAGGTCGAACAGGAAGTGGCGGTCGTTGCAGGCGTTCACCGTGACCCACAGCGGCATCGTGTCTCCAGACTCATAGGGTTGGCGGATCACCGGAACCTCCGAGCCCGGCATCCTGTCGAGCCAGGCCCGGTGGTCGGGCGGGGGCAGTCCGGGCATGCCGATATCGCCAAACGGCATGGTGGACCAACGGTTAGACCACATTGACAGCGGGAAGTTGTCCTCGGTGGCCCCTCGGGCGTACTTGTGCTGGCCATCGGTCACCTGGACCCAGCCACCGAACACCCCGCCCAGCGCCCACTCTCGGATGGAGTCAGTTTCACCCCTCAGCAGCGGGGCCATAGAGCGGCCGTGGGTGGTCTGCACCACCTCGGCGTCGAAGATGTCCGCGACGGTGGCAAAGATGTCCACATTGGTGGTCAGTGCATCGCACACTCCCCCGCCGGGCTTCCCTGGCCACGACACCAAGAGCGGCGTGTGGCCTAGCGGCTCGTACTGGGGCACCCCGGGCTTACCCCAGATGTCGCGCCCCTCCCGCATGTCGCCCAGATAGTGCCCATGATCGGTACACACAATCAGCGCGGTGTCGTCCCACAGGTTCTGCTCGTCGAACCGGTCCAGAATCTGCCCGAACCAGTGGTCGATCATCGACAGCTTGGCCCCGTAGTTGGCCCGCACATGGCGGCCCTCGCTCTCGGTGAAGTTGCCGGAGGCGATTCCCCCGTCGACATAGGGCGGCCAGATGATCCACTCCTCGTCCCACGCCTCATCGAAGTATCGGCCCGCCCACGGCGCCGGCGTGTCGAATGGCTCATGGGGATCGAACTCGTCCACGAACATGAACCACCGGTCGTGGTGAGGGGTGGCCTCAGCCAAGAATTGCGCCGCCGCGCTCATGGTCTTCGGCCCGGGATAGTCCTCCTCAGAGCGGAAGAACGTGCGGGAGCGGTCATAGCCCCGGTCGATTTCCTCAAGGCCCCACATCTTCGACCACCACCAGCCGCCTTTTCGGGCCGGCATGGTCGGCGTGCCGGCCCAAGAAGGGTCGTAGAAGGTGCGCCATGGGTCGCCCTCGTGGCCCCGCAGATAGTCCCAGCAGTGAAAATCGGTGTGGTAGTTCTCGCCGCCGGTCTCAAACAGATGGGGATGGTCGGTAAACAGCGCAGTGGTCACCCCGCCGCGGCGCAGCACTCGGGTGATGGGCTCCTCCCACAGCTCGATCGAACCCCACGGCTTCCACAAGAAGTCCAACGCCCCGCACAAAATGTCGTGGCGGGCCGGCATGCACGGCAGCGACCCCGTCACATGGCGAGTGAACCGGGTGGCCTGCTCAGCGGCGAATCGGTCGAGGTTTGGCGTTTCGAACTCGGTGCCGCCGTAGCTCCCCAGCATGTGCCGATTCAGCGAATCCAGCAGGATGACCGCGACGTTCGAAGGTGAGCTCATGAATCCCCCTGCCCTGCTTTTGGCATCTCCTCGATCTTCTGACGCTACTCTCATGGGCCAGCACAGGCCGAATGTGGCCGCCCAAGCTTGGGGGGGACGTTGGACAACGAACAGGCCCAGAGCGAGTCCATCGACGCGCTGGCCACCACGGTCCTAGAGGGGGAGGCCGCTCGGCGGGACGCCCAAAAGGCTGAGGTCCTGTTTCCTGACGACCTGTTGCCCGGCGTGGGCGGCGAACAGACAACGCTCAGAGAGGGCCTGCGCAAAGGAGGCTTTCAGACCTTCGTCGTCTTGTTGGCGCTGAACAGCCTCGACGAACTGGAGAACAGCGCGGTGGCCATCTTGGGGCCCGACATCGGCAGGAGCTTCGGGGTAAGCGACGGAACCGTCACTGCCATCAGCACGGCGTCGCTCATGTTCTTCGTGCTGGGGGCCGGGCCGATGGGGTGGCTAGCCGACCGCTTCCGGCGCGGCCCCATCGTCGGCATCGCCAGCGGGGCCTTTGCTGCATTCAGCGCCCTGTCGGGGTATGCGTTCAACGCCCTCATGTTCTTCTTCATGCGGTTCTTCGCCGGCATGTCCAAGGCCAACACCATCACCGTGCACCCCAGCATGCTGGCCGACACCTACCCGCTTGAGACCCGGGGCCGCATGTACGCCACCAACGCCGGAGTGGGGCGCGTCTTCTCGGCCATCAGCCCGGTTTTGGCCGGGGGAATCGCAGTGTGGATTGGCGGCGATGACGGCTGGCGCTGGGCGTTCTACCTGCTCGGATTGCCCACCGCGGCTTTGGCTTTCTTGGCCTTCTTCTTGAGGGAGCCACCCCGGGGCCAATGGGAGCAGAAGCATGTGCTGGGCACCGGCCTCAAACAGGACAACAAGATGCCGATTTCGGTGGAAGCCGCCTTCACCCGTATTTGGAACATAGACACCATCCGCAATATGACCATCGCCTTCGCAGCCATGGGCTTCGCCCTGTTCCCAGCCGGCTCAATTCAGTCGTTTTTCCTGGAGGAAGAGTTCGAACTCGACGCCCTAGAGCGCGGATTGGCGGTGGCACCGGCGGGGGTGGGCCTGTTGCTGTTCCTGCCCTTCGTTGGGCGCCGGTTCGATGCCACCTTCCGAAGGGACCCCGATCGGGCGGTGCGGCTCATTGGCATCCTCTTGCTGCCCATCGGCGTGTTGGTACCCATCCAGTACGCCATGCCCAACCTCACCCTGTTCATGATTCTCTCCGCCATCAACTCCACCTTCCTGGGCGGGGCTTTCGCCATGGTGCAGCCCGCCATCCAAGCGGTGTTCCCCTATCGGCTGCGGGGCATGGGCACCGCCTTCTTGACTTTCTTCATGGTCATGGTGGGCGGAGTAGGGGGCAGCATCATCGCCGGCTTCCTCCAGAACGAGCTCGGCGAGCAGACCGCCATCACCATCATCACCGCAACCGCCATGCCGATCGGCGCCTACTTCGTGCTGCGGGGGGCCAACCGGCTGCGGCGCGACCTCTCGCTGGTGGTTGGCGAGCTGAGGGAAGAACAAGACGAAGAACGCCGCCAGGCCGAGACCGACCCCGAAGACATGCCCGCCATCCAGGTGGCCCACGTGGACTTCAGCTACGGACAGGTGCAGGTGCTGTTCGATCTCGGATTCGAAGTGCGCAAGCAGGAGACCCTGGCCCTATTAGGCACCAATGGCGCGGGCAAGTCCACCGCGCTCAAGGTGATCACCGGACTGGTCACCCCAGAGCGGGGGGTTGTGCGCTTGCACGGCCAAACCATCACCTACGCCACTCCCGAACAGCGGGCGGCCATGGGGTTGCACATGCTGCCCGGAGGGGCCGGAGTGTGGAGCGACCTCTCGATCAGCGACAACCTCCTCATGGGAGCCTACGCCTATCGCAGGGATGCCAGCGACCGAGACCGGCGAATAGAGAAAGTGCTCGACATGTTCCCCGACCTCGGCAAACGGCCCAATGAGCGGGCCAGCAACCTCTCGGGTGGCCAGCAGCAAATGCTGGCTTTGGCCCGAGTGATGCTGCACGAGCCCGAGGTTTTGATGATCGACGAGCTGTCGCTGGGCTTGGCCCCGGTGGTGGTGCAGTCACTCTTGGAAACGGTCGAGGAGCTCAAGGACCAAGGCCAGACCATGATCATCGTGGAGCAGTCGCTGAATGTGGCCCTGGCCATTGCTGATCGCGCCGTGTTCCTGGAGAAGGGGCAGGTGCGCTTCGAGGGCCCGGCCCAGGAACTGGCCGAACGGGACGACCTGGCCCGGGCGGTTTTCCTCGGCACCGAGGGCGGCTGATGGACATCGCCTCCGCTTCCGTGGTCGGCACTTGGATCACCCAGCAATTGGCCTTCAACGGGGTGGTCAGCGGCCTGGTCACCGGGCTGGTGGCCCTGGGGATCGTGCTCATCTACCGGTCCACCCGGGTCATCAACTTCGCGGTGGGAAACATGGGGATCATCGCCGCCTCAATGATGGCACTGCTGCACCTGAACTACGACTGGCCATTCTGGCTGGCGCTGGCGCTCTCGCTGGCGCTGGGCGTTCTGTTCGCCGCCGCGGTGGAGCTGACTGTGATCCGCCGATTGTTCAACTCTCCCCGAGTGATCGTGCTGGTGGCCACAGTCGGCATTGCCCAGCTGGCCCAGTTGGTGATCTCCCAGCTTCCCGACATCGAAGCTGCCGGCCGGAAATATCCGGTGCCGGTTGGCCGAATCTGGGAAAACGTGTGGTTTAGCGATATCCGCGTGCGCGGTCCACAGCTCGTCATTCTCATCGCGGTGCCGGTTATGGCTCTGCTGTTGGGCTGGTTCATGAACCGGACCTCATTCGGCAAGTCGGTGTCTGCGTCGGCCAACAATCCCGATCTCTCCCGGCTGTCGGGTATCAACCCGAAGACGGTGTCCACCTTCGTGTGGGTGATGGCCGGGCTGTTGGCCTCGCTGTCGATGATCATGCTGTCCGGTGAAACCGGACAGATAGCCGGCCTGGCCAACCTCGGCCCCCAAACCCTGGGAAAGGCCATGGTGGCCGCGGTGCTGGCCGGAATGGTCTCCTTCCCCCGAGCCATGCTGGCCGGAGTGCTGATCGGCTTCCTCGACGCCCTCTTCCGGTTCAACTTCTTCACCGAGACCGGCCTCATCGACTTTGTCATCTTCTTGGCTGTTCTGGTGGCCGTGTACTTTCAAAGCCGCAGCCAAGGCGAAACCGGAGTCTTCTCCTTCGCCCCCAAAGTGCGCGCCATACCAGAGCGGCTGCGCCAGGTGTGGTGGCTGCGACACCTGTCCAAGATCGCGCTGGGCGCGCTATTGGCACTCGGCATCGTGCTGGTGCAGCTTCCCGGCATCTCCAACCTGCCGTCCCGCCAGCTGCTGTACGCCACGGTGCTGTGCTTTGCGGTATGCGGACTGTCGGTCACCATTATCACCGGTTGGGCCGGCCAGCTCTCGCTGGCCCAGATGACCTTCGCCGGCATGGGAGCCCTGTTCGCGGCCAGCCTCAAACGGGGGTTGTCCATGGACTTCACGGTGGGCACCGGCTTCTTGCCCGGCGATGCCTTGTCGTGGGACTTCTTCGACGTCCAATTCGAGACCGCGGGAATCCCGTTCATGGTGGCCATTCCGGTGACCGCGCTGTTCTCTGCGCTGGTGGCCGCGGTGATCGGTGTCGGGTCGCTTCGAGTTCGCGGCCTCTATTTGGCGGTGACCACATTCGTGTTCGCACTGGCCGCCCAGCAGTACCTGTATCGTCGGCCGTTCTTCACCGGCGGCAACAAATCGTCGGTGTCGTTCCGCCGGGGCGAGCTGTTCGGCCTCGAGCTCAAGTCGCAGAAGACCTACTACTACGTCTGTCTGGCCTTGTTGCTGATTGCGGTGATCATCGTCAGCCGGCTGCGCCAATCGGGAGTGGGCCGCACCATCATCGCGGTGCGCGACAACGCCGATTCTGCCTCGGGCTACACGGTGGGGCCGGTGCGGTCCAAGCTGTCGTCGTTCGCTATAGCCGGCGGCATCGCCGGGTTGGGCGGAGCAATGCTGGCCGGGCTGGTACAGAATGTCCCGATCAGCGAGCGGTTCTTCCAAGTGGAGGATTCGCTACAGCTTGTGGGCATGGTGGTCATCGGGGGCCTGGGTTCGTCGGTTGGCGCGGTTTTGGGAGCGATTTGGGTATATGGCCTTCCCAATCTGTTCAACAACGCGGAAACCGTGGCCCTGTTCTCCTCCAGCATCGGGCTGCTACTGGTGCTCATGTACTTTCCGGGCGGGCTCATACAGATCGGCTACAGCGCGCGCAACGCCCTCGTTGGCTTGGCCGAGCGGCGCCTTGGGCCTGACCCCGGCGGCAAGACCGTCCAATCCGCTCCGACCAGCCTAACTCGGCCCGAAGATCCTCGGCCCGCCACCGAACCCATGCTGGCCGGGCACGACATCAGCGTACGGTTTGGCGGCGTACAGGCGGTGTCGGAGGCCACCGTGCTGATCCATCCCGACGAGATTGTGGGCCTCATCGGCACCAACGGCGCCGGAAAGTCCACGTTCATGAATGCGGTGGGTGGCTACGTGCCGTCCAGCGGCCGAGTGGAGCTGCTCGGCACCGACATCACCCGGTTCTCTGCGCCTCGCCGAGCCCGAGCCGGCCTGGGGCGCACATTCCAGACCGCAGCGCTGTTCCCGGAGTTGACAGTTCGAGAGACGGTGCAGGTGGCCTTGGAGGCCCGGGGCCGCACACCACTCCTGAGCACCGCCCTGCACCTCCCCCACACATTTGCCTTGGAACGGCGGCGTCGAGCCGAGGCCGACGAGCTGATCGACTACCTGGGGCTGGGGCGCTACGCGGATTCCTTTATCAGCGATTTGTCCACCGGGACTCGGCGCATCGTCGAGATCACTGGCCTGCTGGCCCTGGGCACCCGGGTGCTGTGCCTCGACGAGCCCACCGCCGGGGTGGCCCAGCGGGAGACCGAGGCATTCGGACCGCTCATCGTCAACATCCGCCGGGAATTGGACGCGGCCATGTTGATCATCGAACACGACATGCCCCTCATCATGAGCATCAGCGATAGGGTGTACTGCCTAGAAGCTGGCAAGGTGATCGCCGAGGGCGCCCCCTCCGAGGTACGCAACGACCCCCTGGTGATCGCCAGCTATCTCGGCACCGACGAGCGGGCCATCGCCATCAGCGACGGCTGAGTGGCAAGAAAAAGCTGCATCGGGTTGATGTTCACCCCCGAACGCATTACCAAATTGAACCCTGACGATCTGCCCGCCACCTACCTCGTCTAGCAGCCATCCAGCCCACCTCAGTAGCGGGGATTGCGGGGGCCGAAGAAGAGGCGGTCGGCGTTGGCGTAGAGGTATTTGTCCAGCACGCCGTCGCGCAGGTCCAGATCCCACGCCTCGGTAATGCAGCGGCGCATGTCGAGGGCCGGGTGGTCGGAGGCGAAGATCACCTTGTCTTGGCCCCGGGTGTTCATGAAGTGGACAAACTCCTCTGGGAGCCGCTTCGGGCTATAGGCCGAGGTCATGAGGTGCAGGTTCTTGTATTTGATCATCAGCCGCATTGCCACCCCCCACCACGGGTCGGCGCCGTGGGCCATGCACAGCTTCAAGTCGGGGAAGCGCAGGCAGATCCGATCCAGCAGCATCGGGTCTTGGCCCTCGCCGGGCATGGGCGGGCCGGGAATGCCGGTGTTGATCGATAACGGCAAGTCCAGCTCGGTGCACTTGGCGTAGAGCGGGTAGTACACCGGGTCGCTGGGCGGCACATCCACTCCGAACGGCACCACCCGGGCCAGTGCCACCGGGTACTGCTTGACCATTTCCTCGAGCTTCCACAGCACGGGCATCAATCCCCGAGGGTCGAGGTGGACGGCCAGGGCAAACCGCTCCGGGTAGCGTTCCACAAAGTCGAAGGGTCGAGGGTTGTCCTCGCCCACCGCGGCCTGAATGACCGCCTTCTCAACTCCGAGCTCGTCCATGAGCGGCAGAAGCTCCTCGGGCGTGAAGCTGCGGAAGAAATCGACCCCGCCGTGGAGGTAGTCCTCTTTGACCCGGATCAGGTATTCGGGCGGCTCGTAATCGCCCATGTTCACGTTCACCCAGCAATCAATGGTTCTCGGGGGCATGGCCCGACGCTATCTCGGCTGGGTGTCCCGGCTGGACTCGATGGCAATTCCGATAGGTACCGCGCCCCGGCAGGTACCAGAATCAAGTCATGGCCACTGCCCTAGAGGGATTGCGAGTTCTCGAGCTCGGCTCGGGGGCGGCCGCGGGCATCGCCGGAATGGTCTTGGCCGAAAACGGTGCCGAGGTGGTCAAGATCGAGCCGCCCGACGGTGACCGAGACCGGGACCGACCAGGTTTCGCCGTCTGGCATCGGGCCAAGAAAAGCGCAGCCCTCAATTTGGCCGACGCCGGCGATCGAGACCGGTTTCTCGATCTGGCCCGTGCGGCCGACGGTGTTGTTGAGGCTCTCCGACCGTTGGTGGCCGAGAGGCTAGGAGTGGACTACAACACCCTGCACCGGCTGAACGACCAACTGGTATATGCCTCGATTACCGGATTCGGAGAAACGGGTCCCTGGCGTGACCTCCCTGGTTACGAGCAGATCGTGGCGGCCAAGAGCGGGCGCATGACCTCCTACCAAGGTGTGCGCCCCGGCCCGGTGTTCACCCCGGTGCCCATCGCCTCATACGGGGCGGGAATGCTGGCCGCGGTCGGTCTCATGGCTGGCATCTGGGCCCGCCAGCGTACTGGCAAAGGCCAGAGAGTTCATACCAGCCTGCTTCACGCCTTGAGCGTGTACGACATGACCAGCGGACATGGGAACCGCACCCACCTGCCGCCGGAACCGGGCCGGGTGTACGGCGTCATGCGGGTGCCGTTCATGACCGCGCCCACCAAAGACGACCGCTTCATCCAAATGTGCAGCCGTCAAGCCCACCACTACCGCCGATGGCTCGCCGAGTTAGGACTTGAGGCATTGCTGGACGATCCTGAGCTTCCCAATGCCCCCGACCTGTGGCCCAGCGAGAAGCGACTGGCCGAAACCATCGAGGCCATCAGACACGGCATGAAGCAGCGCACTGCTGAAGAGTGGATGGAGGTCTTCTCGGCCAAGGACATTGGCGGCGACCCGTTCTTGGCCCCCCAGGAGTTCTTGGATCATCCGCAGTGTGCTGAGAACGGACGACGCCAAAAGGTTCTCGATCATGACATGGGTTCAACAGTGCAAATCGGTCCGCTCGGCCTGTACTCCGACACGCCGTCGGTGGTCGGCCCGCCCGCCCCCCGCCTCGGTGAGCACACCGAGGAAGTGGTGACCAGTTGGTCGTCGACGACATCCCCAAGCGGCCCTGCTACCCAAGCCGGTCGCGCTGGCGAGCTGCCCCTGGCCGATGTGACCATTTTGGACGTCGGCTACTTCTATGCCTGCCCGTTCGCGGCCACGCTATTGGCCGAGGCCGGTGCCCGAGTGATCAAGGTCGAGCCGCCCGCTGGCGATCCCGGACGGCGCAACTGGACCACCGACTACGTGAAATCCCACGTGGGCAAAGAGTCCATCGTCTTGGACCTCAAGACTCCTGAGGGGCTCGACATATTGTACCGGCTGGTGGATCACGCCGACGTGTTCTTGCACAACTTCCGGCCGGGAACCCCTGAGCGGCTGGGCATCGACGCCGACACCGTGATGGGCCGCAATCCCCGCCTGCTCTACGTGTACGCCTCGTGTTTCGGCAGCAACGGACCTTGGGCCCACAAGGCCGGATTCCATTCGTCGCCCAACGCCATCGCCGGGGCCGGTGTGGTGGAGTCGGGCGACCAGAACCCGCCCCGCAACCGTACCTACGGCGACCCCACCGCCGCCCTGGCCACCGCGGCCGCCATCATGGCCGGTGTCTTAGCCTGTCGACGTACCGGCCGGGGCCAGAGGCTGGAGACAACCATGCTCACTGCCACTGCCTACGCGGTGGCCGAATGGGGCATCCAACATTCGGGTCCCGAAGCGCCGGTGGTGGATTCTGGACAGTTCGGCTACCACGCCTACCAGCGGCTTTATGAGACCGCTGACGGGTGGCTGGTGTTGGACGTGCATACCAGCCGGGAGCGCCGCTCGCTGGCCGCGATCTTGGGGGAGGAGCTTCCCGATGAGCCGACCCCAGAGCTTGCCGTCAAGCTGGCCGAAGCTTTCGCGACTGACTCCGCTGAGGCGTGGGAAGCCCGGCTTTTGGCCGCCGGAGTGCCCGCAGCCCAGGCCGACCGGGGCGACTTCTTGCACAACATGCTGTACGAAGACCACACGCAGGAATGCGGGGCGGCCGTTGAGGTAACTCAGGACAATCTCAGCACCTACTGGCGAGCCGGGCCGACTATGCAATTCTCTGCTGCTCCAACTCCGCTCCACCCCGCGCTCCCCCTCGGTTGGGCAACCGCGGCAGTTTTGGGCGAACTTGGAATCGACAACCAAGAGATCACCCGCCTGCACGACATGGGCGTGACCCAACCAATCGGCCACGGCCTTCCCAGTTAGTGGCCTAGCCCCCTGCCATGGGGAGCATCTCGTCTCCCGCGCGGCCACCACGCCACCGGGATCGACTCCAGGGCCACCACGCCGGGCTGATCGAGCTTGGCCCTTGGGTTCAATACGCCCAAAAGACGCCGGCGGGAGGTCTCGTCGTCCAGTCCCAGCATTCGGCGGTGCTGTCGGCCCTGATCCCACACGAGTGGGTGCCGCCGGCCGCGATGGCGGTGAACGCGCCTGCGGGGGCGTCCGCCTGCCCGTAGCCGTTGCAGCCCCAGCATACGGCGGTGCTGTCGGCCCTGATCCCACACGAATGCCAGCCGCCGGCCGCGATGGCGGTGAACGCGCCTGCGGGGGCGTCCGCCTGCCCG
>JAPOVT010000004.1 GCA_026708015.1 bacterium | reverse complement strand
GCCTCCAAGCCTGCCGAGCAGCGCCACCGACACTAGACCCGCCACCCCCGCCCCCACCCCCGCCGCCCCCGCCGCCGCCCCCGCCGCCGCCCCCGCCGCCCCCGCCTCCGCCCCCGCCGCCTGCGACGCCGGAGGTGAGCGTGGCGGCGGGCGGCGGGATCGCCGAGGGCGGTTCTGCGGTGTTCACGGTCACCGCCGATCCGGCGCCGTTGTCGCCGCTGGCGGTGACGGTGGCGGTCGCCCAGAGCGGCGACTTCGGCGTGACCGCCAGCACCAAGACCGTCGTGGTCCCGGCGACGGGTTCGGCGCAGTTGTCGGTGGCCACGGCCGATGACAGCGCGGACGAGGCCGACGGGTCGGTGACCGTGGCGGTGGGCGCGGGCAGCGGCTACACCGTGTCATCCACCCAGGGCTCTGCGTCGGTGGCCGTGGCCGACGACGACGCCACTTCGGTGGTGCTGGCGGCTGCCGCCGGCAGCGCCGTGGCCGAGGACGGCGGCACACGCGAGATCACCGTGACTTTGGGCCGGGCTCTCGTGTCGGGCGAGGCAGTGACCGCGCCCCTGGCCGTGACCGGCGCTGTCGCGGGCGACCACTACACCCTCGCGCTCAAGCAGGGCGCCGGTGTCAACGAGCACGTGACGCTGGTCACCGCAGACCCCCACAGCGCCCAGAACCCGGCCGTCGTGCTCGCCGCAGGCGCACAACAGGCCACCCTGGTGCTGGCGGCGGCGCCCAACGACGACACCGACGAGCGCACGGTGCGGGTGGCGTTCGGCTCAGGCCGACTCGCCCCCGCCGCCCGGGGCCTGTCGGGCGGCATCGCCGCCGCCGGCGGCCCGGTCGACACCGCCATAACCAACGACGACCAACCCCCACCGCCGCCCCCTCCGCCTGTGCCTGCGGGGCCGAGCCTGTCGGTGCGCGATGTGGAGGTCAGCGAGAGCGGCCGCAGTGTGCGGTTCATGGTGTATCTCAGCGAGACCCCCGACCAGACCGTCACCGTCAGGGTGGCCACCCGAGACGGCACCGCGCGACACGGCGCCGACTACCGGGGCTACGGCGCCGGGAGCAGCCGGACGCTGACGTTCACCGCCGGCACAAGGCTCCTGTACGACTACCTGTACATACCCATCCTCGACGACAACGACCCCGAACAAGACGAGACCTTCCAAGTCGTCCTCACCGACGCCCACGGCGCCCCCGTCAGCCGCGGCACCGCCACCGTCACCATCACCGACAACGACTGACCCACCGCTGGCTGAGATGCGTTGGGGCGGATGTCGAGGACCGTCTTGAGAATTTGTAGGGTCGCAATCTGAGGAAGTGTAGGATTCATGGCTGAGGAATAGTAGGGGCAATTCCTGTGAAAGCGTAGGGTTGTGCCTTGGCGAGGGCCGGTGAGGGCAGCACCCTCATGGGCCGAACGACGGCTCTGGTGCGGGACGCCACCGGTACATGGCAGAGCGAGCAGGAGGGCTGAGTGTATGGCGGCGACACAAGGCTCTGACTATCGGCCGAGAGTGGTGGACAGGCAGCTTGAGCGGCTGTTGGGGCAGTTGCCGGCGGTCAGCATTGAAGGCCCGCGTGCCGTGGGCAAGACATGGACCGCTCGCAGATGGGCCCGCACGGTCTACAACTTGGACGATCCGCCAACGCTGGCGCTCGTGACGGCTGACCCGCATCGACTGGTCAGCAGCGAACCGCCAGTGCTCATAGATGAGTGGCAGCGGTTTCCGGCTTCTTGGGACCTCGTGCGCCGAGCGGTCGACGACGATCCTTCGCCGGGCCGATTCTTACTGACGGGTTCCGCAGCGCCGAGCTCTGGCCCCACCCATTCAGGCGCCGGTCGCATCGTCACGGTGCGGATGCGGCCCATGTCCCTCGCCGAGCGGGGCACCGAAACCCCCTCGGTGAGCCTGAGCGACCTGCTGGACGGGGAGCGCCCAGCGATCACCGGGCAGACCAGCGTCGGGCTTGGTGCCTATGCGCACGAGATCGTCGTCGGCGGCTTTCCCGGCTTGGCCGGCATCGAACACGAGGCTCTTACGCAAGCACTCGACGGCTACTTGCACCGTGCGGTGGACCATGACGTCGCCTTGATGGGTCATCGCGTCCGCAATCCCGCCACGATGCGGCGCTGGCTCACCGCATACGCCGCGGCCACCGCCACCACGGCTTCGTATGAGACGATCCTCGATGCTGCAACAGCCGGCGAGGCTGACAAGCCCGCTAGGAGCACCACCACCGCATATCGCGACCTGCTCGAGGCGATGTGGCTCGTCGAGCCAGTGCCTGCCTGGCAGCCGATGGGCAATCCGCTGAGCCGCCTCAAGCGCGGCCCGAAGCACCACCTGGCAGACCCCTGCCTGGCCGCGCGGCTGCTGAAGGCGTCGGAGGACTCGCTTCTCTCGGGCAACGCGTCGCATGCGGTGCCCGACATGGGATCCGGCAGCGGGCTGCTGCTCGGCGCGCTGTTCGAATCACTCGTGTCGCTGAACGTGCGCGTCTATGCCCAGGCGGCCGGTGCCAGTGTCGGTCACTTGCGCACATGGAACGATGCACACGAGGTGGACCTGATCGTCGAACGAGCCAACCGGGTCGTCGCGGTTGAGGTCAAGCTCACCGCTGCCCCCGATTCGGGAGACACGGCTCAACTGCGCTGGTTGCGCGACAAACTCGGCCCGCGCCTGGCCGACAGCGTGCAGGTGACCACTGGCCCCTACGCATATCGCGACCAAGACGGCATCGCCATCGTCCCCGCCGCGCTGCTTGGCCCCTAAAAGCCCACCTGAAGAGCGCGTCGAACAGCGCCATCGACACTAGACCCGCCACCCCCACTCCCGCCGCCACCGCCGCCGCCGCGACACGGCCACCGTCACCATCACCGACAACGACTGAACACAAACAGACCCAGGGAAAACCCCCGCAGCTAGTATTTTTTTCGTGGCCGATCGGGTTGGAGATGCGGCTGTGGAGAGGCTGGGCTAACAGGTGATGCAACTCGATAACGGGAGACAATGAGATCACAGCCGAGCATGAGTGTTGAGCGAATGCGGGGCCACCTCAAGGTGCCGACGCTGTGACCGCCCCTGTTCCTGCCGACGACACGCGTCCGGTCGAGCAGTGGTATCACGAGGGCTACTACTCCGACCGGACCATCGCCGACCACTTCCGCATCGGGGCTGAAGAGAACGGGTCGAGCGCCCTTCACTTCGTCGGCGGCTCCGGCCCGGTCACGATGAGTCTCCACGACCTTTACGGGCGCAGCAGAGCAGCAGCGGCCGGTTTCCAAGCCGCTGGCATCGGGAGCGGCGACATCGTTGCCATCTGGCTTCCGAACGGGGTCGAGGCAGCGATCAGCTACCAGGCCGCGGCGCTCATCGGTGCGGTGGCACTGCCGATTGTCCACCTCTACGGCCCCGCCGAGGTGGGCTACATCCTCCGCCAGTCCCGGGCTCGCATGCTGATTATGCCCGATACCTGGCGCAGCATCGACTACTTGGAGCGATACGAGGCGCTCGGGGCGCTGACCGACCTCGAACAGGTCGTTGTGGTTGGCCCATCCAAGCCGGCTAGCGCCATCTTCTGGGATCGGATCGCATCCCACGATGTGGATCGTCTAAGGGTCCCTCAGATCAGGGCGAACGACGTGTGCCTGTTGATCTACACGTCGGGGACCACGGCCGAACCAAAGGGGGTGCAGCACACCCACAACACCCTGTTCGCCGAAGTGATCGCCAACGGGCAGATCCGTGCCGGCACTCGCAACCGGCTTGATTCCTTTCCAGCCGGCCACATTGCCAGCGTCTTGAACCTGCTGCGCATGTGTACCAAGGGTGGCACCACCGTGGTGATGGATCGCTGGGACGCTGCTGTCGCGGCCCAGCATGTGGCCGACTACGGCATCGACTCCACCGCTGGCGCGCCCTTCTATCTCACATCGCTGCTCGACGAGGCCGAAGCCGGTGCCATCGACGTGACCAGCCTCGGCGACTTCTTGGTCGGCGCCGCGAGCGTGCCGCCGGCCCTGGTGGAACGGGCAGATGCGTTCGGCATCCGTTCTTTCCGCGCGTACGGATCGAGCGAGCACCCAACCATCAGCACGGGTCGCCGGGAGGACCCCTTCGACAAGCGAGCCTTCACCGATGGCCGCCTCTGCCCTGGTACCGAGGTCCGACTCCTAGACGACAATGACGTGGACGTTGGGGTGGGTGTGGATGGCGAGATTGTCAGCCGAGGCCCGGAGCTGTTCATCGGCTACACCGACTCCAGGCTCGACGAGGCGTCGTTCCTGCCCGGCGGGTGGTTCCGCACCGGAGACATCGGTCGATTCGACGAGGACGGGTTTCTCACCATCACCGACCGCAAGAAGGACATCATCATCCGTGGCGGGGAGAACATCGCCTCGAAGGAGGTTGAGGACATCCTCGCTCGCCTGCCCGCGGTCAGTGAAGCGGCTGTCGTCGCCAAGCCGGATGACCGCCTGGGGGAGCGGGTCGCGGCCGTAGTCCGGCTCGCCTCGGGTGCGGAATTGGATTTGGCCGAGATCCGGGATCACTTTGTGGCCACCGGCGTCGCGAAGCAGAAGATCCCCGAGTGTCTTGTCGTTGTAGACGAGCTTCCCCGGACCGCCAGCGGCAAGGTCCGCAAATCCGATCTTCGCCACCTCGTCGTCGAGCAAGACTACGGCTAGCCGCCGCATCATGCTCGCTGGATCTCCTTCGGTGGGAACCCGGCCCGGAGGACTCGTGCCATAGTTATCTGGAGTAAAATGCTAACCTATTTTGATCGGCATGAAGCTCTCGACCAGCCTCAACACACCGGCTTATAGCTCTCGCACCTCCGTGGATGAGGCCGCGGCGTTCGTTGTCGAGGCCGAGCGTTTGGGCGTCGACACGGTGTGGACTGCGGAGGCGTGGGGTACTGATGCCTTCACTCCTCTTGCCTATGTGGCCGCGCTGACCGAGCGCATCAAGCTGGCCACGGGCATCGTGCAGATCTCTGCTCGAGCGCCGGTCATGACGGCTATGACTGCGATGACGTTGGATGTCTTGTCGGGAGGCCGGATGGTGCTCGGGTTGGGGGTTAGCGGCCCCCAGGTGGTGGAGGGGCTGCATGGTCAGCGCTACGACCGGCCTCTGGAGCGGTTGCGCGAGTATGTCGAGGTGCTGCGGTTGGCCTTCGCCGGCGAACGCCTCGAGTACTCGGGCAACCAGACCGTTCTCCCCCTTTCCGGCGGAGAGGGCAAGGCGTTGCGGCTTGCCCTCAAACCTAACCCAAGGCTGCCCATTCATCTCGCCACCCTTGGTCCCAGGGCTATGGAGCTGTGCGGCGAAATCGCCGACGGCTGGGTGGCCACCTGTTTTGTTCCCGAGCGCTCGGGCGTCTATATCGACGCCCTGGCTCGCGGGGCCGAGCGAGCCGGACGGTCGCTCACGGAGATCGCGATCGACGCAGGCGGGCCGCTTGCCTTCTCCGACGACGTTGGAAGGCTGGTGCAGTCGCGCAAGAAGGCACTCGCCTTCCAGCTCTCGGCCATGGGCTCGCCGAAGACGAATTTCTACAACATGGCGTACTCGCGGATGGGCTACGAAGATGTCGCGCAGGAGGTGCGCAAGCTGTGGCTCGATGCCAAGCGCGACGACGCCGTGGCCGCGGTGCCCGATGAGCTTGCTGCATCTACCAGTCTCTTCGGCACCCGAGAGATGGTGCGCGACCGCATGCGGGCATACCGAGATGCCGGAGTGACGACGCTGCGGATCGACCCGATGGGCCGCGAGCCTTCCGAGCGGCTGGCCGTGCTGGAACAAGCAATCGACGTCGCCCGCGAGGTCACAGCCGCGATCTAGCGTTCTGACCCCGCCGCGGCCCAATGCGTGCGGCGGGGGGTCGCTGAGGGTCAGCCTGGGTGGCGAGTAGGACCAAGCAGGTCGGCCATGGTGCGTTGTCCGCCACTCATTTGCCTTGGAGCGCATCGGCTGGAGCGACGCCGATTTCTGGGTGCGCCGCCAAGCCAGCCAAAAGCCATGGGTCACTTTGGCAGGTCTCGGAACGGAACTGGGTGGTCGTCGGTCGGGTGTCTGACAAAAGCCATGGGTCACTTTGGCAGGTCTCGGAACGGGGTGTCGGGGTCGATGCCCGGCTCACGCGGCAAGCCGAGGGCCCTTTCGCCGATGATGTTCCGCTGGATCTCATTGGTGCCTCCGCCCAAAGATGGCGCGAGGCTCGAAAGGCAGGCCTGCTGGACTTTGCTGTGCTCTCGAGCGTCGTCGAGCAGCATGCCCTCAGCCCCGAGCAGCCCCATCGAGAGATCCCGCGATTCATGTGCGAGCATGGCCAGGCTGAGCTTGGTGACAGATCCGGTGGGTCCGGCTCGGCCCCGTTTCGCCTGTTCGCTTGCTCGCTGAATCGTGAGTTGATGGACACGGCTGTTGATCCAGTATCGGATAGTGCGGTCGCGCCAGGCGGGATGGAGTATCGCTCTGGTGTCCTGGGCGAGCCGGATCATCGATTTGGCGCCGACCATGACGTCGCGGCGGCGGCGAGGGTCAGCGGCGTGAGCTTTGGCCTCCTCGACGAGCTCGCCGACCGGTAGTTCCAGTTTGCCGGCAGGTCGTCCAGCAGTAACCGAGAACAGCCCTTCAGGGCGGCGATGGCCAATGCTGGCTCGCTCGTGGGTGAGCGTGGTGCGAGCGACGTTCCATCCGTCGTTGACCTCGCCGATCACGTTCTCAATCGGGACCAGTGCATCGTCGATGAAGACTTCGCAGAAGTCGGCGGCGCCATTCATCTGTACCAGGGGACGAGCTTCGATGCCAGGTTGGTCCATATCGATCATGAGGTAGGAGATACCGGCGTGTTTTGGTGCATCCACATCGGTCCGGGCGAGCAGCAGGCCCCACTTGGCCAGGTGGGCGCCGGAGTTCCAGACTTTCTGGCCCGCGATCACGAACTCGTCGCCGTCTCGCTCAGCACGGCAGGCGAGGCTGGCGAGGTCGGATCCGGCGCCGGGTTCGCTGAAGAGCTGGCACCACAATACCTGTCCCGACACCAGCGGCGGCAGGAACCGTCGCTTCTGTTCTTCGGTGCCGTGCTGCAACACCGTGGCAGCGCCCATGCTCGGACCTATCCCCTCAGGCGCGCCGATGCACCCTGCGGAGGCAAGCGCCTGTTCGATCCCGCGGGCGACCGACGCGGCGGCTCCCGACCCGCCCAGCCCGCTGGGATAGGTTGGAAACGCCAGTCCCGAATCGGCCAGTCGCCGCCACCATTCGGCAAGTGGCATGTCGAGGGACCAGTTGGCTTCGATCCAAGCTCGGACGTCGTCCTCGGTCACAGGGTCACCGACCTGTGAAATTGGGGTCTCGACGGTCGCGGAACGCGCTCATGCCCTCGGCGAAGTCCTTGCTGCGAAGGACAAGCTCGACCGCCATGGCTTCTGCATGCATCGCTCCCGCAAGGTCGGTGCCGGTGCTGTCGACGAGCCGCTTGGTCGCTCCAATGGCCTGTGTGGGCCGACTGGCCAGGAGTGACGCAAGCTCTTCGGCCCGGGCCGAGAACTCGTTCGACGGCACGACTTCGAGGGCCAGGCCCCACTGGACGGCGGTGGCCGCTTCGATGGCCGCCGCAGTGTAGAGCATCCACTTGGCTCGCTGCGGCCCGATCAGTCGGGGGAGGAGCCAGGAGCCGCCGCTGTCCACGTTGAAGCCCCGATCAGTGAACGGTTCTTCGAAGATAGCGTCCTCAGCCGCAACCACAAGGTCACAGGCAGCAGCCAGGTGGAGCCCGAACCCCATGGCCCGGCCCGACACCGCGGCTACCGTGGGGATGCGGCAGTCGAAGGCCGACTGCACCGCCCGGTGATGCCCGCCAGTGAGACTCCGCACCATATGGCCGTTGACCGGCTTCTCGCCGATGAGTGGCCCCGACAGATCGGCGCCGGCACAAAAGTGGCGACCTGCACCCTTGATCAACACCCCTCTGATGTCGGTGCGGTCGAGGGAAACCTCGTCCAGCAAATCGGCCAGGAAGATTGCAGCATCGCGCGACAGCGCATTAGCCCGCTTCTCATTGGCCAAGGTGATATGCAGGACCGCACCCACAAGCCGCGTTTCCACGTTCTCATGAGACCGAAGATCGCTCACGTTATGGAAATATAGACTGGGCGCGTCGAACCGTCCGGATTGCAGCCTCCTAAAAACGGTTATCACGAGCCAAAACCGCGGCACACCTAGACACACGACCCACTGTGTTCGTACTGTTGGGGCATGCAGCGACAGGAGCACATGGTTGGCGAGGTCTTTTCGTACCGGTTCGCGGGCCCGGACGCCGACCACGCATTGTTGGTTCAACACGGGATCGCGTCCCACGGGGGGATTTACGACAGCTTTTGCGCGTACCACGCACCCCGGGGGGTTGACATCTGGTGCATGGACGCCCCTGGTCACGGACGGTCGTGCGTCTCCCAGCGTCCCGGTCAGTGGACCTACGACCAGTGGGTTGACGCCGCGGTGATGTATGGCGAGCACATCAAGGCCGAGACGGGTTTGCCGGTGATCGTCAAGGGTTCATCGCTGGGCTCTGGGCCGGCGTACTCAGCGATGGCGGCGGCACCCGATGTGTTCGCCGGAGCGGTGCTGATGGGATTCGCGATCCCGGGCTCGCCGCTGGTGCCGGCCGACAACCCCTTCCGATCCGAGGCCTATGAAGAGCTCGAGGCTCGATTCGGCGACAAGCTCAGGCTCGACATCGAGCGCTTCTTCGACTTCGACGAGGACTACGGCTACAGCGGCGCGGCGGAGCAGAAGAGGGCGGATCCCTACAACACCTGGCACTACGACATGGCCTCGTGGGCGTCGTTCCTTCGCTACGACCCGGCGATCCCCATTGGCGAGAACACGAAGCCGATCCTCTATGCGGTGGGCGAGAACGATCCGACGTTCCCCGTGGACTTCGCTCGCCTGGTTGTGGACGCGACCAGTGGACCGGTGGAGTTCTATATCCATCCCGAGGGAACGCATCAGCTCATGTTGTTCCACACCGTTGAGTACTCCGACGTGGTGCTGGAGTGGTGTCGCAACCTGATCAAGGAAGGCAGATGATATGACGACACTGCATCCGAGCGGCGTGAACCATCTCGCCCTCTCGACCACCGATATGAAGCAGCAGTTGCAGTTCTGGTGCGACGTGCTGGGACTGCCGCTCAAGGCGCTGTATTGGATGCACGGCGTCGAGGGTGCCTACCACGGGTTCGTCGAGATGTCCGGCGACAGCTATATCGCATTCGTGCAGCACCCCGCCAACGGCGACGACATCGAGTTCGGCGTCAGCCACTCCGACGGCCCCGGTGGCGATGTGCGAGGCGGGGCGTTGCAGCACATCGCCCTCCATGTCGACACCTTCGACGAGGTATTGGAGATGCGCGACAGGGTCCGCTCCCGGGGCCTTCAGGTCGTCGGCCCGATTGATCACGGGTTCTGCAAGTCGATCTATTTCGATGGTCCGGAGGGCCTCAACCTCGAGGTCGCCTGTGGGTCCGACATCGACGAGCGGGCCTGGGTCGACCCCGAGGTGACCGAGCTCTGCGGCATCAGCGGCGACGAGTTGGAGGCGCTGAAGCGTCCGGCGGCGTTCGAGCGCCCCGCCGACCCCGTCGCCCAACCAGCCGAACCGCATCCCACCAGTGTTCGGGCTCAGCGCGACCCCGAGCGGGCAGCGCTTGCCGCGGGCCTGCCCGATGAGTTCGTCTGGGAGAACATGAGCGAGCCGGATCCTCCGGTTCGCGTCGGCTGATCTCTGGGCTTTCCCCGCCTCCAGCGGCTACCTCGTGAAGCGGCGCAGGGCGTGGCGGCGGCGCTCGGCGTTGATAGCGGCGCGCTCGTCGGCGCTGAGCCGGGGGGTGTCGGGGTGGAGGCGGCCGCCGATCTCTGACGTCGGCATCAGGCTCAGCGCGGGCACTGGCGCGGTTTCGGCGTTGTTCCAACGGTAGGCGAGTAGTCCTTGGGGGCAGCCGCCCAGGGCGATCCAGTTCTGGATGCCGGGATCTTCATGCGAGATCACCACTCGCAGCACGCCGTCGGGGTCTAGGCGAGCCTGGGAGTCGTTGATGGTGGTGGGGAGGTTCACGTAGTCGAGGCTCTGGAACCAGGTGTCGCCCACCTGGATGTTCCAGTACAGGCAGTTGGGCGGGGTCACCTCGAAGAGCAGGGCCTCGTCGGGGCCCACCTCGTACCAGCACCCTCCGTACGACTGCTGGGCGCTGCCGCCATCGCCGACCGCGCTGTATCTCCCCTCAACGTGGGCATACGAGTTGATCTCGCCCCGGTCGCGGTGACCCATCGCATAGGCGTTCCAGAACTTGGGCGCCCTGATCATCTCCTTGGCGATCTGGTCGATCTGCTCGGCAGTGGCCACCGGGTCGAGCCGGGTGGGCGGCTCGGTCGGGTCGAGGCATTCCAGGTACAGCTCGGCGTGGCTCTCGGCTGCCCAGTCGGAGAAGAACTGGCGCACGAACAGCTGATACGGCCGGGGCTCCACTTGGAACCAGTCGCCGATGTGGTTTCCGGGGTCGGGGTCGGGGCTGAAGACGACGTTGATGCGGCCATCGCCGATGTCGGTCAAGTCGGGGGTGCCCAGGTCGAGGGCTTGGATGAGTTTCCCCCGGCCAGAGTGGTAGTCCATCAACGCGAGCCCCAGATAGCGCAGGGTGTCGATTCGGCCAGTGATGCGGTAGGTGCGGCTCAGGTCCACGGGCGCCGACTGATACAACCCGTCCGGGTTGTCCAGGCCCACTTTGAAGGGGTATGCCCAGCCCAACTCGGGACGGGTCGGGTCGCCGTTCTCAGTGGTGCGGTCGGTAGTGTAGAAGAGCATCCGCAGGTGATGGCGAATCCCTTCGGCCTGTTCGGAGGCATCGATGCCCAACTCGGGGTCGAAGATGTAGTCGACCGACTCCTTGAGCGAGTCGCACAGCCGGTTCCAAGAAGCTCTCAGGTCATTGTCCACGGTATATCCCTAGTCGCGACTCCCTCATCCGGGCAATCCGACCCGAAAGATTGGCTATCACTGCTGGCGCACCTTCTTCGCGGTGCTGTGGGGCGAGGTCAAGGCCCCAGGGCGGTGATGGGGGTGACCTGAACGCCGTCGGGGCGGGTGTAGGCGAAGCCCAGAGCGGTGATGACCACCATGGCAGCAAGCTGTTCGGCTCGGTCTGCGGCGACGTTGCCGCGCAAACGTTGCAGCGATTGGGCTGCTGCTTCGATAGCGTCGCTGCCCCCCAGCTTGACCTCAGCGGCAAGCCACCTCCCGTCGGGCACTTCGACGATGGCGTCGGCTTCGGTCCCCGCCGCATCGCGCAAGTGAAAGACACGCCCGTCGTGGGGCTGCGCGAGGACGCGTAAATCCCTCACAACGAGCGACTCGAACAGCAAACCGAGTGCGGACATGTCGCCCATGAGGCGCTCGGCATTGGCGCCGAGCGCGGCGGTCGCCAGCGATGGATCGGCCAGATGCCACTTGGCCGACTTGCGCAACGGCGCCCGAGAACGCAGCCGCACCGACCACGCGGGCTGTTCTTCGACCACGAAGATCCGCCGCAATGCGCCAAGGTAGGCGCGAACTGTGTGGCGGTGCAGCGTATCCGGTTCGGCATCTGTGCCCAGCGTGCTCATGCTGGCCTCGGTCGCAACGTTTCGCGCCAGCGACTGGAGCAGCCGCTCCACACCGGCAGGACTCCGCACCGCGCCATCGCCGAGGAGTCGGACATCGGCTCGGGCCGCTTCGGAGAGATAGCCGCGCAGGTTGCGCTGGATCTCCTCCAACGGCAGGTCCACCTGGCCAGGCCACCCGCCCCGACACAGCATCTGCGCAACCTCAGCTAGACCCGAATCAGGCCGGGCGGCACTGGCCGGTTCGCCTTCGAGCAGCCCTCTCAGAGAAACCTCGCCGGTTGAGTCCCCTGACTCGAACAGCGACATCGGCCTCATCCGGATCCTGCGCAACCTCCCCGCGCCGGTGTGGCGGGTGGCGTCGTCAGCAGGCTGAGCGGAACCAGCCAAGATGAAGCGCCCGAACTCGGCTGCGGCATCGACAGCGTGTCGTACGTGGTTCCACAGATGAGGCACCACCTGCCATTCATCAAGCAGACGGGGCGCCTCGCCGCTGAGCAGCGCCGAAGGGTTGAGGTTCCCCCCTAATCGTGGAGAGGTTGGTTATAGGGATCAGGGGTGTGGGCGTGTTCGTATTCTACGGGTGGGACCATTCCGATGGCCGAGTGCAGCCGGTGGTGGTTGTACCAGGTTTGGACCCATAGAGATATTTCTTGGCGGGCTTGGGCTTTGGTGGCCCAGGCCCTCTGGTCGATGAGCTCGTGCTGGAGGGTGGAGAAGAACGACTCTGCGGGGGCGTTGACGCCCCTATAGTTCAAGTTTTGGGGTTTGGTGCTGTTTGGCGGTGGTGGTCGGTCATGGCGCGCTGGTAGACCTCGCGGGCCACGGAGCGCTTCAGGCAGCGGATGATGTCTTTTTTGGACAGTCCCTCGGTGGTTCGTCGGGCGACGTAGTCGATGGTGGGCTGGTGGAAGCGCATGCGGACGATGACGGTTCGGTAGATGGCGGCGTTGGCGGATCGGTGGCCGGCGCGCGAGAGGCGGTGCCGGTTGGTGAGGCCGGATGCCGCGGGTACGGGGCACACGCCGCAGAGTTTGGCGAATGCGGCTTCGGAGCGGATGCGGTCGGGGTTGTCGCCGAACACGATCAGCACTTCTGCGGCGGTGTCGGCGCCGATGCCGAAGCCTTCTCGCAGGCTGGGTGAGTGGGCCGTGGTGAGATCGTCGAGGATCGAGTCGTGGGCTGCGATCTCTGTGCCGAGGCTCTGGTAGCGGCGGGCCAGCGCCCGAAGCGAGTGCTTCGCCGAGGCCGTCGGCGACGAGACGGCTCCAGGGCGGAGGGCGGCGCATCGGCTGATGAGGATCTTGTCGGTTAGCCCGTCGAGCTGCTCGCGCAGCGCGTCGGGGCAGGTGACGATGAGCGCCTTGAGCGTCACGATCGCCGCGGTGCGGGCCTTGCGGGCGGTGTCGCGGGCGATCTTGATCTGGCGGATCATCTCGACCGTCCCGTCCGCGGACTTGGGCACGGCTGCGGCTTGGCCGCTGATCACCGATCGGGCTGCGGCCTCGGCGTCGATGGTGTCGGTCTTGCCGTTGTTGCGCCTCGAGCGCCGATCGCCGCGGTTGACCTCGACGACGCGGTAGCCGCAGCGCCGCAAGAAGCTCGCCAGGCCGGCCCCGTAGCTGCCCGTGCCCTCGATTCCGAACGCTGCGACCCGGCCCAGCGTGGCCGCCCACGCCTCGAGGCGGGCGTAGCCCTCCCGGTTCGCCGGAACACTCCGGTCGCCGATCTTGGCGCCCAAGTGATCGAGCGCGACGGCGACGTGCGCGTATTTGTGAGTGTCGACGCCGACAACGACCTTCCGGTCAACGGCGTCAGCTGCAATGCTGGTCATGGCTGTCCCTCCAATGGACGGTCTGTGCCAGCCGGTCGGGCGGACAGGACAGGACTGTGAAGAGTCGGTCTTGGCGAGCAGGCCCCTATTCGGTCACCGCCCTCCCGGCCAGCCGGCGCTGCGTTGATCGCCGCCCGACCAGCGCCGACAGATCAACGCAAAGGCACCAAGGCCAGTCAAAAGCACGAGTCAGACACCAGCCGGACGACCCCCACATCATGCTCACAGTCAAAGGCGTTGCCGGTCCTTCCGGAGGATCGGGCGATGCCGAGCCGTCGGCAGGCTGCGGCGAAGGCTTCGGCGGTGTATTGCGACCCCTTGTCGGAGTGAAAGACCACGCCGTCGATGTTCCCGCCCCTGGTGGCCACCGCGGTGTTGATCGCGGCTTTGGCCAGCTCCGCGGTCGGGTGGGAATCGGAGGTGGCGAACCCGACCATGCGCCGCGAGCACAGGTCCAGCACCGTCGCTGAGAACACCGGGCCCTCGGCGGTTTTGACTTCTTTGAAGTCGCCGCACTGCTTCTGGTTGATCGCCTTGGCGCCGAAGTCGCGGCGCAGCAAGTCCTCAGGAGCCGCGGCACCGGGGTTCTGGCTGGTCAGGCCCTTCTTGCGTTTGGGGCGGGCGCACAGCCCCTGGCGGGCCATCGAGGCCTCCACAGTCTTCTTCGACACCGATGTCCCCTCTCGGCGCAGCTGGGCGCGCACCCTGGACGACCCATAGGTCCACTGGGAGCGGTCGAACGCCCTCTTCACCTCGGCGTCGAAGGCCTGCCGGCGCAGCAGCTGATCGGCCGGCGGCCGGTTGAGGTGCTTGTAGAACGTCGAGGGCGCGACATCCAGCGCCCGCAACGACACTGCGTGAGGCACGCCGTGGTCGGTCCTATGGGCGGCGATGAACTCTGCGGTCACCGCGTTGCCTCGTTCACCCAAACGACTGCGGATCGTTTGAGGACATCACGCTCCATCCCCCGGCTCGGCCACCCTCTTGCGGAGCCGGGCCAGCTCGGCCCGCTCATCGGCGGTAAGCCCTCCGGCCTGCTCGGCCTGGTCCTGGCGCACCCAGTTCCCCAGCGTGCCCTCACACACACCGAGCTCCCGGGCCACATGGGCCACCGGCCGCCCGGTCTCCTTGACGATCCGGACAGCCCCATCGCGGAACTCCCGATCGAAACTCCTTCGCAGTCTGGACATAGCCCCTCCTTATAGAGCATGCCTCCACGAAAAGGGGGGAACCTCAGGACCCGGGGGAGGTGCTGTTGTTCGGTTCGGTGGCCCGCGGCGAGCAGGTGGCCGGTTCGGATTTGGACTTAGTGTTGGTGTTCGACGATTTGGGCGACTACACGGACCGGCACCGCATCGCCGGGGAGGCCCGAGAGGCCGTGCGGGACGCTGTCGGGCTGGGCTGCGATGTGCGGGTCACCGACCGTCCCGAGTGGGAGGTCCGCACCAAACGGTGCCGGTCGACGTTCGAGGCCCATATCGCCTCGCACGCGGTGACGCTGCTGTCGCGCCCGCCCGCGGCCGCCATCGACTGGGACAAGGAGATCGGCATGGCCCCCACTGACGAGGGCCAGGCCGCCGACAGCCTGGCCAACGCCGAACACGCCCTCACCAGCCTGCAGGGCCAGTTGAGCCCGTGGCCTGCAGAGACCAAGGCCCTGTCGGCCGGCTACATCAACGATGCCGACCGCATCAAACACAGCAGGATGCTCAATGTCTGTGCTTTTTCCCAGACCGTCATGGAGAACTCGCTCAAAGCGCTTATCCACGCGCTCGAAGGCCCCCACCCCGAGAAGATCCACAAGATCGGCGACCTGTTGGACGCCGCCCGCCCGAACCTCTCCCAACCAGCTGCTGAGGTGCTCGCAGAATGCCTCGGCCCCATCGCCCCCGAAGAAGCGTCGGTGTGGCGCCAAACCAGCGCCTGTTCCGCAGAGGTCGGCATCGACGGCGACCCCGGCACCGCCACCGAGCTTTTTGCTGCGCAGATGGCCGAAGCCGCAGCACAGATGGCAATGGTCAGCATCGCCGTCATCGAGCAAAAACTCGGCTACCGGCCTCCCCAAGCCGACCTGTGCCTGGCCTGGTGCGCCCGCATCGCCCGCATCCAACAACATCCCGCCCCTGACATCGGCCGCGAGCCCCCGGCCCGCAACCCGACATCGGCCTTGGAACCGGCGTCAGCTGCGTGTGCGGTTCTTCTGTTGGGAGGCGGCCTGGAGTGCTTTGGGGGATCTATCGGAGACGCGAGCGCCGACCGCCGTGGGAGGCCGGGGGTAACCCGGGAGGTTCAGGGAGCCCGAGCGTCTAGCATGGGGTATATGGGTGCACGCCGCGACGCTGTGTTGGGCAAACACCGCGAGGCCATCCGCGCTGCTGCGGCCCGCAACAAGGCTGACTCGATTGCACTGGTCGGCTCGGTGGCGCGCGGCGACGACAGCGACGACAGCGACTGCGACTTCTTGGCCCGGTTCAAACAGGGCGCATCGCTGTTCGATCAGGCAGGGCTGAAGCTGGAACTCGAGGAGCTGTTGGGTTGTGACGTGGACGTGATCTCAGTTGGCGGGCTCAAGGACAAGCATCGCGGAGTCCTCGCCGACGCCATCTCGCTGTGAACGGCCGAGACAGCGATCTCATAGAGCACATCCTGCTCGCCGCGGAACGTCTCGAAGAGATCGCCGATGACGGTCGGGACCTCTTTGAGACCAGTTGGATGGCGCGAGCCGCCGCCGAGCGCCAGTTGGAGATCATCGGCGAGGCAGCAGGCAAGCTGTCTCAGGAACTCGCCCGCCAGCGCCCCGGTCTGCCGTTGGACAAGGCGCGGGCCATGCGCAACTTCATCGCCCACGACTACGACGACATAGACCGGGAGCTGGTGTGGGAAGCCATCAGCGTCAGCGCCCCAGACCTGGCCGCCTCGCTGTCTGATCTCCTCGACGACACCGGCATCGACCGCGACCGGCCAGGCATCGAACTGTAGCGGCGACACACCCGCCTAGCTGCGGGAGCGACAATTCCAGTGCGTTCGCGGATTCTTCATTCGGCATCTGGCAAGCGGCGGCATACGATGAGCGAAGACCGCCCAACGATCGCGACGATACGCACCTGAGAACTGTTGTTGTCCGATCTCATCGATTCTGTCGCTTAGGGGGCGTATCGCCGCGGATTTGAGACGGGTTCAGCCGATTTCGTCTCATTCGAGTTGGCGAAGTCGGATACTCGTCGACTGGAGGGCGGTCAGTGGTCGTTGCGTACCCGCGCATGACGAGCGATACTTCGCCAGCCATGTATGAGACCGAGCCCGTGGGGCATCGCTGCGAACATGTTGGCAGCAGAATACAGGTGCCAGCGGCCCGCCCACCACGCCGAGCGCTGGCGCCGATTGGATGCTTGATCACGTCCGAGCAACGGCAGTTGCCACATACAGTCTTGAAGGAAGCCGAATCCCAAAGTCGTGAGGCAGCGGGACATCCCCTCCGGCGAAGGCCAGCTTGGCGTGATCTCGAGACGAGCAGGCTCGTGCATTCCAGAACAGACGCGTGGGGGAGGCGACTCTCGTGACCACGGTCGGCGAGCAGATTCAAAGCGCGAATGATGCGATCTGTAAAAACATCGACTCGCTCGCCGACGATCGCGCACTGCTCTCTCAGAACGTACTCGCTCAACTCCGGAATCTGGTCGAAGGCGTTGTCGTACGACTCCACACGGGCAAATCCAGTGCCGAGTTCAAGTATGAGGCCGTGGCGCCGGCGCTCGCCTTCGTGAGAGCCGACGCCAGGTTCAACTTCCTCGGAAGATTTCACAAGCTGATCCAGAAGAGCGCTTCGCATTACACGCTTGACGGTGACGCGTCCGAACGGCTGATGCTCAAGTATTACGAATACCTATTTCGAACACGACGTGTTCTGGCGGATTGCTGCGAGACTGACGTGCTGGCGAATCTTGAGTCATTTCCGATCGATCTCGATCCATCACTCAAGGAGTATCACGAGAAGATCGGCGACAGGATCGAAGCCGTACGCCGGTCGAGATTGAGCAGCGACCGGTCCGACCGGTACTACATCCACAAGACGCGGCCGTTCTTCACTGGTGGTCGCATCTACTACGAGGTCACGTTCTACCCAGCCGTTAACAAGGTGAGCAAGTCCGACCGCATCATCGCCTTCACCGACATCGACATGACCGACGAGTACTCGGCGATGCTGGCGCTTAAGAATGACTCGATCGATGTATTCGGCGAAACCATGCCGATTACGATCATTCGAGAGTGGGCCGTCTCGATCCGACCGTGTGAGTTTGACAACTTCGCACGCCTCCTGGGCATCACCACCAATGTGCAGACGAATTCCCCTGAATACCGCTACGTAATGGGGCGTTTGACCTCGCAGTCCAGCAATCTGCTCGATGTTATCGACCTGCCTGACAACGATTACGGGGCGGTTAGGGCAGACGGAACGGCTCGCGTCGGAAGGCCGCAGATATTTCCCGTGTTGGATGCAGCCCGTCGCCTGGTGCAAGCCGCAGCACCAGGGCACAACGTCATTAGGTACCTCATGCTGCGAATGCACAATCAGTTTCTGAAACCGCAGTATTCCCCGGAAGGTTGTCCACTCCTCTCAGGAATGAAGGCGCAGTACGGATGTATCCCGTTCGACACCATGCCCTTCTGCACTTCGCTGATAGGTCACAACCCGCGATTCTGGGATCTCGTCGAGAGCATCGGCATGACGGGTAGGGACAACGAAGTCCTCGCTAGACGAGTGAAGAGCAACGTCGAGCGTTACGGAATGCTATACACGCCGGTGACTGATCTAGAAGAGTTCGGCGACGTCGCCAAGCTGATTGGCGCGCACAACGGCAAGCTCTACTACAAGCACACTCACCGCCGGCTCGAAGAGGACAAGGAGCACGTCTTCGTGCGGGGTTACGAGGACGATACCTCCGAGATCGTTGAGAAGCTCCAGGATTTCGCGTCGGATGGGATCGACGGTTACACAAAGGCGGTTGAGCGCTGGCTTGAGCAGACACCCCACGCTTTGGACGACGAAGTCAAGAAGGATGCGCTCAAACGCCTTTTCAGCGACTCCTGCGTCGCGCTGATCTACGGCGCCGCTGGCACTGGCAAGTCGACCATGGTCGACCACATCGCAAACTACTTCAACAGCAGCTCGAAGCTCTTCCTTGCTCACACGAATCCGGCCGTCGACAATCTCACGCGTAGGGTCAATGCGCAGAATTCGACGTTTCGTACGGTCAGCAGCCACATCTGGCAAGCAGCTTCCGATGCGGAGTTCGACCTTCTCGTCATCGACGAGTGCAGCACGGTCAGCAACGCCGACTTGCTCAAGGTCCTGGAGACGACGTCGTTCAAGCTGCTGGTGCTCGTGGGCGACGTCTACCAAATCGAGTCGATCCAGTTCGGGAACTGGTTCGGGCTGATGCGTTCTTTCGTCCCACCCACCTCAGTCTTCGAGCTCACCACGCCATTCCGCACCAAGAGCGAGAACCTGCTCGGCTTCTGGTACAAGGTCAGGAGCATCGCAGATGACGTCGCTGAGGCCATCGCACGCAACGGCTACTCATCACAGCTCGACAAGTCGCTGTTCGAAGCGCAGAGCGATGACGAAATCATCCTGTGCCTGAACTACGACGGCCTCTACGGCATCAACAACGTCAACCGGTTCCTGCAGGCCAGCAACCGGGGCGAAGCGACCACATGGCGTGCCTCGACGTACAAGGTGGGCGATCCAATTCTGTTCAATGAGACTGGACGGTTTCGACCCGTGATCTACAACAACCTCAAGGGCCGAATCGTCTGCATCACGCCGGAGCGCGACCGTGTTCAGTTCGACGTTCAGCTCGACAGAACCATAAGCGAGTTCGATGTGCACGGCACTGAACTCGAATGGATGGGGAACAACACCGTACGGTTCGCTGTGTACAACTATGACGTCAGCGACGATGACGATGACTCCTTGAACACAACGGTGCCGTTCCAGGTGGCCTATGCAGTGTCAATCCACAAGGCACAAGGACTTGAGTACGACTCCGTCAAGATCGTGATCACCGACGCCAACGAGAACGATATCTCACACAGCATCTTCTACACGGCGGTGACCCGAGCACGTGAACGGCTGCGGATCTTCTGGACGCCGGAGACCCAGCAGGCTGTTCTCAAGGGCCTCCGCCGGAGCACCAATCCGAAGGACGCGGCAATCCTGTCCAGTCGTCGAGGCCTCGCTCCGGTCGCTGGTCTCGGCGCAAACGCTCACCGCTAACGAGACGCTAGCTCTCGATATGGGTCAAGACTGAAGCGATAGGGCGGCTGGCATCGAGCGAGCCGACGGATACGGTAACTACTCAGCCCACTCGCTCCTAGCCGGGTTCATCACCGAGGCGAAGAACCGGAGGATCGACGAAGCAGACATCATGCGCCACACCCGACACAAGAGCGTCCAGGCCATGCGCCGCTACGACCGGACTGCGGGCCTCTGGACACAAAACGCCACGACCGGCATGGCCATCTGACCAGTATGAATTCCCGCTCCCACGTCGAGATCGGACGAGCGTTCACTGCCGAGGTGCAGCACGTCCTGAACGCCCTCCAAGGACTGTCCCTGTTGCCTGAGGTGGCGATCGGGACCGGCATACCTTCTATGGAGGGTCTGGTGCCTTCCTATTTCACCTCCAGGTACTCGGCCCATTGGTCCATGAGTTGGCGGCGTTTGGTGTAGGCGTCGCCTCGGATGTAGGCCTGTTGGGTTGAGTTGCCGAGGCTGTGGGCCAATGCGGCCTCGGCCACTGCCCAGGGTGCGTCGGCCTGTTCGAGGGCCCATGTGCGGAAGCTGGCGCGGAAGCCGTGGACGGTGGCCCGGTCGGCCAGGCCGATGTAGCGCAAGATCTTCGTCAGCGTCATGTCGGACAGGGGTCTGCCCGGCTTGAGCGGGGAGGGGAATACCAAGTCAGAGCCGTCGTGGCAGTTCTTGGCTTGGTCCAGCACGTCGAGGGCGGCGTCGCTGAGGGGCACTCGGTGCTCGGATGCGGCCTTCATTCTCTCAGCGGGGATCTTCCACTCGCGGGCTGCGAAGTCGATTTCGTCCCATGTGGCGATGCGGGCCGTCTCGGAGCGCGTCGCCCACATCGGCTCCACGCACCTCAGCACGTCGGACTGGGAGATGCGGTCTACCGCCATGTCCCCGATGATGGAGAGCGCGTGGTTCTCCAGCGACGCCCACCACAGGGTCGCGGTCCGGTCGCTACGCCACCGCGCCCGATTCGCATCCAACACCTTCTTCGCAGCATCCCGGAACGTCGGCACATCGCCTCGGCGCTTGTCGGCCAAAGGATCGCGGCCGCCGGCTGCCGTGGCGCGGTACTCGAATGCCTTGGCGCGGGCGTCGGCCAGGCTCACCTCGGGCCAGCCCCCCCCCCCCCCCCCAACCCGATCTCGCGGCGGCGCCCGTCCACAGTCACCGGCAGCGCCCACGGCAGGATTCGAACCTGCGACCCCTTGCTCCGGAGGCAAGTGCTCTATCCCCTGAGCTACGTGGGCAGTAACTGGGTGAGTATACCCAGCGGGGCGCCGGTACCATGTGCCAGTTCATGGCCGACATCCGCACCTCACTTTCTGATGCCCTGCGCGCCGCGCTCGTGGCCTGCGGGATCGACCTGCCGGGCGACTTCCAGGTCGGGCTGGAGCGACCGGCGCGGCGCGAGCACGGGGACTGGTCGTCCAATGCCGCGCTGGCCATAGCCAAGGGGGCGGGTCGCAATCCCCGAGATCTGGCGGTGGAGCTGGCTGGCTGGTTGGAGCAGGATCAGCCTGAGCACGTGGCAGAGGTGAGCGTGGCTGGCCCTGGATTCGTCAACTTCAAGCTGGCGCCGAGTTGGCTGCACAGCGTGGTGCTTGACGCAGCGGCGGCCGGCATCGAAGGCTACGGGCGCCAGAACCTGGGCCAGGGCCGCACGGTGATCGTGGAGTTTGTCAGCGCCAACCCCACCGGGCCGGTGCATGCCGGCCACGGCCGGGGAGCGGCTTATGGCGACGCGGTGGCCCGGCTGCTGGAATGGTGCGGCTACAAGGTGCAGCGGGAGTTCTACATCAACGACCGGGGCACGCAGATGGATCTGTACGGTGCCTCTTTGGCCGCCGTCCGGGCTGGAGAGCCGGTGCCCGAGGACGGCTACAACGGCCAGTACATCGCCGAATGGGCTGCGGAGATGCCCGCAGATGCCGACGCCCGCCAGTGGGGGAGGGAACGGGCGCTGGCTGACCAGCGGGAGGTATTGGGCTCGATGGCGGTGGCGTTCGACACGTGGTCCAGTGAACAGGCGCTGGTTGACTCCGGGGTCATTGGCGAAACGCTGTCCGCCCTGGATGCCGCCGGGGCCTCTTACCAGGCCGAGGGGGCTTTGTGGCTGCGATCCAGCGACCATGGCGACGACAAAGACCGGGTGTTGATCAAGTCCGATGGCGAGTACACCTATCTGCTGCCAGATATCGGATATCACCGCGACAAACTTGATCGAGCGGGCTCAGAAGGCCTGCTCATCAATGTTTGGGGGGCCGACCACCACGGGTATGTGGCCCGCATGAAGGCAGCCATGGCTGCGCTGGGCTGCGACCCCGCCAGCCTGGAGGTGGTGGTGACCCAGTTGGTGAGCCTGGAGCGCGACGGCGAGGAGGTGCGGCTGTCCAAGCGCACTGGCGACATCATCGAGCTGCGCGAGGTGATCGACGAAGTGGGGGCCGACGCCGCCCGGTTCACCTACCTACTCCAGTCGATGGACACCGCCCCGACCTTTGATTTGGCCAAGGCGGCAGCCCAGGTAATGGAGAACCCGGTGTTCTATGTGCAGATGGCCCACGCCCGGGTGTGCTCAATCGCGGCCCGGGCCCAAGCCGACGGGGTGGAGCGGTTGAGCGTCGACCAGGTGGACTTGGGGGTGCTGGTTCACGGGCGGGAGTTGGAGATGATGCGCCAGCTCTCCACGCTGGGCGAAGTGATCGCAGCCGCGGCCGAAGAGCGCGCCCCGCATCGGGTTACCGCGTGGCTACGGGACTTCGCCGCCGCGGTCCACAGCTTCTACCACGACTGCTACGTGGTGGGCACCGGCATCGCCCCCGAGCTGACCCAAGCCCGCCTCGTGCTGATTGACGCCGCCCGTGTGGGTCTGGCCGTCGGCCTCGGCACCTTGGGCGTGAGCGCGCCGGAGTCGATGTAGATGTCGGTGTTGCCCCCGTACCTTCTCCCCGACAACGCCTCGGTGGGCGACGACGGGCGTCTGTCCATCGCCGGGTGCGATGCGCTCGATTTGGCCGGGGAATTCGGCACGCCGCTGTTTGTCTACGACGAAGCCCACATGCGGGAGCGGTGCCGCCAAGCCCGGGCTGCCTTCGGCGGATCGGTGGCGTATGCCTCCAAGGCGTTCCTGTGCTTGGCCATGGCCCGCCTGGTAAACGAAGAGGGGCTCGACCTGGACGTGGCCACCGGGGGAGAGCTGCATGTGGCCCAGGCTGCGGGCTTGCCCGGCGAGCGGCTGGTGATGCACGGCAACAACAAGTCGGCCGCCGAGCTCGCTGCTGCGGTCGAGGCCGGGGTGGGCCGCATTGTGGTGGACTCCTTTGACGAGCTCGATCGGCTCGACGAGCTCCATGCCGCCACCGGGGCCCGCCCCCGGGTCCTGCTGCGGATCACACCGGGGGTAGAGGCCCACACCCACGAGTACGTGACCACCGGGGTGGATGACACCAAGTTCGGATTCACCGCCTCTACCGGATTGGCCGACGCCGCCATCCGCCGGGCCCGGGAGGCCGACTCCGTGGAGCTGGTGGGACTGCACGCCCACATCGGGAGCCAGGTGTTCGAGCTGCGCTCGTTCCAACGGGCGGTGGAAGTAATCGCCGGATTCGCCCAGCCCTACGGACTGCCCGAGCTTTCGCTGGGCGGCGGCTTGGGCGTGGCCTACGTAGAGGGTGAATCGGCCCCCACCATCGCCGAGTGGGCGGCGGCCATTGGCGAAGCCTGTGCGTCGGCCGGCTTCACCGCTCCGGTGAGCGTGGAGCCGGGTCGAGCCCTGGTAGCGGCGGCCGCAATCACCCTCTATGAGGTGGGAACCATCAAGGAGCTACCCGGTGTTCGCACCTACGTTTCGGTTGACGGAGGCATGAGCGACAACCCCCGTCCGGTGCTCTACGACAGCGGCTACGAGACCTTCCTTCCCCGGACCACCGACCGCGACCGCGACAAGACCGTGCGAGTGGTGGGCAAGCACTGCGAATCGGGCGACCTGTTGGTGCGTGACGGCCGGGTGCCCAGCGCCATCGCGGTGGGCGACATCCTGGCCACCCCGGTGACCGGTGCCTACGGCCACTCCATGGGCTCCAACTACAACAAGGTCCTCCGCCCCGCCGTGGTGTTCGCCCGCAACGGCGACGCCCGCCTAGTCGTCCGCCGCGAGACCTACGAGGACCTCCTCCGCAACGACGTCTGAAGCTTGCCCTATTGGCACAAGCTGCACGTCAGCAATCCCCTCGCTTGTCTGCCATTCTCGGATCAGTTCAAAGAGCTGAATGGGAGAATCGGCGACAGCCGTAAAGTCTCCGTCGTCCTCGCACCACCAATCAGCACCTTCTTCGGAGTTGAAGAACACTCTCACTTCCCTCATCGGGCGCTCCTTGCATCATGGTGTGTCATCGTGGTCACCATAGCGGGCGATCTGGATGATGGAGGGTTGGCCGTTTTGGATGAGGTAGCCACGGCCGGGGAGTGATGGGAGGGTGGGTCGGGTGGGGAGTTGGACGGTGAACAGGTCGCCGTCAAGAGGAGTGGGCTGGAGGAGGACACCGGTGCGGGAGAAGCGAATTTCTGAGGTCCAGTGGCCGAAGGCGGTGCGGAGGCGGTCGGCCCGCCCGGCGGCCACGATGTGCAGGCCGGGGCGGCCATCGGAGGCCAGCGCCTTCAAGTCGCCGTCGGGGTCGTCCACCGTCTCGGCGTCGTCGATGAGCACCAGAGTTGGGAAATGGGCTGCTACTGCCGCGGAAAGGAGATCATCGAGGCATCTAGCTGCCACATGGATGTCGGGGTAGTCGGCTAGCGGTGACCCCGGTTGGGCCAGAGCGGCAACCCGCCCTCCTACGGCGGCTGCGGCTGCGGCCAACAACACCAGTGCCGAAGATCGACCTGACCGGGATGGTCCCAGGATGAGGGCGTGCTCGCCGGGATAAAGGGTGAGGCCGATGGGGCCCAGGGTGTCGTCGCTCAACCCCAGGGGCAGATAAACCGGGTTACCGCCCAATCGGGCCTGGTCCAGTCGGGCGGGTCCGACTGATGTGGGCAAGCTCTCCACCGGGGGTGGACCACCGGCTGGGGGGTGAGCGGTCGCGAGGGCGGCTACCGCGGCGGCCAGCCCGCCAAAAGGAATCGCCACTTGAATCTCCAGGCCCGACGGGATAGCGAACCCCCGGCCCGGAGACAAGGTGGCCGGATCGTCCACGGACACGCCCCACTGGCGGTACAGCGCAGGGTCGCCCAGGCGGAAGACGAAGGTTTGAGGTGTGGCGGCCTGGATGGACCGGCTCGCCTTGGACAGTTGGTCGACGGCTGCGGCCAGGAACACTCCGACAGCCGGGCCCTCGGCCCACACCCTCTCCAAAGACGCCAGCAGGGCGTGGTCGGCCACGGTGTCCAAGCTCTTGGCCAGCCCGCCCCAGTTGTCGATGAGGGCCACTACCAGCGACGGCTGCTCTCCACCTGTCTCAGACCGGCCCCGCCCCAGCCGCCGGTCGAGTTCGTCTTCCAGCCGGCGGATGAGCCGCCTGATGCGGTCGCGTTCGTCCGGGCCAACCACCGCTCCGCAGTGGGGGAGGTCCTCCAAAGGAGCCAGTTGGCCGGAACCGGAGTCAACGGCGTAGAGGTGGCACTCGCTGGGCTGGTAGCGAGAAGCGAGGGCAACGGCCAGCGATCCCAGCACGGTGGTGGTGCCGCTGCCGGGATTGCCTGCGAAGAGGATGTTGCCCTGGTCGGGATTCCACATAAGGGGGTATTGGCGCTGCCGATCGGGTTCGTCGGCCAAGGCGAAAGCCACGCCGGCGCTCGTGTCCGGGATTTCGGGGGCCAGTTCGTCGAGCGAGACCATCGAAGGCAGGGGATCGGGCCAGGGCCGACGGGGCGGGATGCCTTTCCAGCTTTCCCAGGCCAAGTTCGCTGCTGCGGCCAGCCGGGCCAGATCGCTGGGGGCTTCATCATCAGAGGCGGGCGCTGGCGGGAGCGAGGGAATGCCGTCGGGGGCAGGAATCACCCGAGGGCCCCGATGGGCGGCGGTCACCCCGGTCACCAGGGCGCATTGGAACTCGACCAACTCGCCGGGTCCGAAACGGGCGAGGGCGCGACCGGGTTGGTGCCGACCGATAGTCGCGGCCTTGGGGCTGTCGAGCACGTCGACCGAGTCGGCGGCATCTAGCACTCGAAGGGCGATCCGCAGCGCAGTGTTGGTGCGGATGTTGGCGCTGACCGCCCCGGCGGGGCGCTGGGTGGCCAGCACGAGGTGCGTGCCCAGGCTGCGTCCCCGCTGGGCCACATTTACCAGCGAGTCCATGAATCCGGGCAGCTCCGCGGCCAGGGCGGCAAACTCGTCGATGATCACCACCAGCCGGGGCAGTGGCGGCCAAGGCTGACCTGTCTCCGTCCTGGCCCGGGACCGATAGTGGGCCAAATCGGTGGCTCCCCGATCCCGGAGCACTTGTTCTCGGTGGCGGAGTTCGGCCTCCAGACACCGCAGAGCCCGCTCGGCCAAGCGGTCGTCAAGATCAGTCACCAACCCGACTGCATGAGGCAAAGAGGCGCATTGGTCGAAGGCGCTGCCGCCCTTGTAGTCCACCAGGACGAAATTCACCTGCTCTGGCGAGTAGGTGGCGGCCAAAGAGGCCACCATCGTTCGCAAGAGCTCGCTCTTGCCCGACCCGGTGGTTCCGCCGATAAGGGCGTGGGGCCCGTCAGCGGCCAGGTCGGCCAGCACTGGACCGTGCCCATCGGCGCCGATGGGGGTGGCCAGGGCGTCGGTGGGGCCGCCGACCCGCCAGCGATCGGCAACAGCCTCAGCCAAAGTTGTCGACATCGGCTCCTCTTGGCTGCCCACAAGTTCGAGCAATTCCAGGAGCGAGGTGGTGTCGGGGATGGCGGAGTCGGCGCCGAACTGCTCGGGATCCTCAAAGCGGGCCAGCTTCCGGGCCGTATCGCGGGCCAGCCTCAAGCTCATCCCGGAGGCCAGCGCCGAGGGGTCAACATGGGCGGCCTGAGTCACATCGACAACGCCGGAGGAATCGCGAGCCACGATGACGACCGTGGCGGTAGCGGGGAGTTGGTCCACGCTGGGAGCCAGCACAATGGCTGCGGCCGGCCCGGCGGATTTCTGAAACAGGGTACGCGTCGGAGCGCCTCGTCCGGTGGCCAGGTTCTCCCCGTCAGCCACCACCAGCAGTTGCGGCCAATGGGCGTGGCCTTGATGGTTCCAGGCTTCGGCAAGTTCGGATGCCATCTCCGCGACGGCCGAGCGGCTGTTGGCGATCAACCGGGCGCTGCCGATAGCGGGGTGGGCGGTATGGGGGAGCCAGGCGGTCCAGGACCAAACGGGCCAGGTCACCTCGTCGGCGGCCACCAGGACCGCGAGATCGGCAGGACCATGCCAGGCGGCTGCCTGGAGGAGCAGCCCCCGGGCAACGGCGGTGGTGACAGTGCGAGGCCCCACCAAGCCGAGCAATCGGCCGGGTCCCAGGTCCACGGCGATGGGTATGTCGGGCAGCGGACCTAGCTCACCGAGCGCAGCAGCAGCACCATCGGCGATGTGGGGTCCATCGACCGCCAACTCGGGATCGAAAGTCTGGGGACCATGAGCGATGACCAGCGACATGAAGTCTTCGTCGGCCGGCCTGCGCTCCCATAGCCTCACGCTGGGCAGGCGGACCCGCCTGACCGCTTCGGCGAGATGGGGATGCAACTTGCGAAGACGGGTGATCTCCGCCGCATGAGCCGCTTGGGCCGCAGCTTGGAATTCGACCAACGAAGCTTGGGATCTTCGCTGGGAGCGTCGGTGCTCAGAGCGGTCGCGGCGACGGCCGTCAACCCAACTCGCACCCATCATCAAAGGACTGAGCAGGGCGAACAGTGCCATATAGGGGCTGTAGAGCACAGCCATCAGCAAACCGACCAACAGTGGGCTGGCTAGGGCCGCCCAGCCGAACACCGCCCTCCGGGGCGATTTGGTCGGCTCGCTGGATGGCGCAGCCAGGGGGTCGGGCTGCTGGGGGAGTGGCGTTCGGGGAGGACGGTTGAAGGCAATGCGGCCCGAGGCGGTGCGCCCCAAGACGACGGCCAGTCGATTCGGCCGGTCGTCGGGCGACTCGGATACTTGGACGAGGGCATTGCCCAGCCGGAACGGCTTGGAGACCTCTTCTGGTGCCAGCGGGTCCTTTTCCCGCAGAACAAGAACCTGCCTGTCTTGCCGTTCGACCCGGACATGTTGGGGCCGCAGTCCAATACCCGACAGGGTCACGTCGGCTTCGGGGGAACGACCCACCGTCAAGCCCTCCGGGGCCATAGGGAATCGCTCACCCGAGCACAATCCGCCGATCACCTCCAGCGTCCATCCCGGCTGGTCGGGTTCTCGACCGGGGAGCACCCCCACTCGGGTGCCGTCCACGATCCCCGCTTCGTCGAGGCGGCTGTCAGCGGGAAACCATTGGTCGCCGACCCACAGCCCAGAACACGGCTCATGCAGCCCCAGGGACTCGGCCAATTCTCCGACAGTGGCTATCGGCGGACCAGAGACGAATACCTCTTGGTTGCCCTCTGGTCCCTCGAAGAGCAGACGCACGGGTGGAACGATGCGGGGTCAGCCAGGGCAGCCCCGGATTGTCGACGGGCCGGCTCGTCAGATCGAGTCGAGGGCCGTGATGGTGTTCTGGCGTTCGAGGCTCACCGCGGTGGCCAGTTCGATGAGCGCCTCCTGCAACTGTCCGAGTGAGGGCGACCACTGCTCATGCCAGGCGCCCCGGAACCGCTCGGAGCGACTGCCCGTCCAGGTTGTGCCCTCCAGGGTGGCGGTTAGGCGGGTGCGGAGGTCTTCCACTTGGCCGGCGAAGGCGGTGAACTGCTGCTGGAGGTGGTCCATCTCCTCGGTATTCATGGTCAAAACAGACACGGTGGGGCCTTTCTGTCATCTGATCCCTCGGACGGATCAGCACATCCCTTTGTTAGCCGGTATACTGTCAAATAGCAAGAAAATTATCGAAAATAGCTTGCTTGCAGCTCGAATTGGCGGGCTTCCTCCCGCAAGGCGGCCTCAGCGGCCATCTGGACCCGAGCCGCGTCGGCATACAGTTCGTCGGCTCGGCGCTGAAGTCGGCGGGCCACCTGCTCGATCTCGTAGCGGAGCCGGAGCAGGTGGTTGTGCTGCTGGCGCAGACGGAGGCGGCTGGCGTCGGCAACGGTCGAGAGCCAAACATCTGGTCTGTGTCGGGCTACTGGACCCTCGAGCACATGGTCGAGTCCCCGCCAGGCCCTGTCGACGTCGGCCCGGACCTGCTCGCAGGCGATCGCCTGGCGTCGCAGATCATCGGCCAGGGAAAACAACTCGTAGGAAGACATGTGCCATCTAAACTACATTGTTTAGATTGAAAATCAATGAAGGCCCTTCGGTCGGGGAAATCTTGTCAGTTGGGCTAGGTCGAACCGGTACCGTGGAGATGGTGAGCGACTCTTCCAAGACGCGAATCGGCGTAGGCGTGCTGGGGTGTGGAAACGTCGGCTCGGCGTTTGTCGGACTGCTTGAGGAGCAGCGGTCGGCGATCGCGGAGCGCACCGGAATGGAATTGAACGTGGTGCGGGTGGCAGTGCGAAGTATGTCGCGCGACCGCGACGTGGTCTTGGCCGATGGGGTGCTGACCACCGACGCCGCCTCGGTGGTGAACGATCCCGAAGTGGACGTGGTGGTGGAGCTGATCGGAGGCATCGAGCCCGCCCGTGAGCTGCTGGCCGCCGCGCTGAAGCTGGGCAAGCCGGTGGTCACCGGCAACAAGGAGCTGCTGGCCAACTATGGCGCCGAGCTGTATGCCGCCGCTGACGCCGCTGGAGTGGATCTGCTGTTCGAGGCCGCCGTCGGCGGTGGGATTCCCCTGATTCGCCCCCTCCGGGAGTCTTTGGCCGCAGAGCCATTGCGGCGGGTGATGGGCGTTGTCAACGGCACCACCAACTACATCTTGAGCCAGATGACCGAGCACGGCACCAGCTATCACGACGCCCTGGCCGACGCGCAGTCACTGGGATTCGCCGAGCGCGACCCCACTGCCGACGTGGAGGGGTTCGACGCCGCGGCCAAGGCATCCATCATCGCCACAGTGGCCTTCGGGGCCCGGGTACTGGCCGGCAGCGTGTACCGGGAGGGCATCTCCGGCATCAGCTCCGCCGATATCGCCCACGCCCACCGGCTTGGTTATGTGGTCAAGCTGCTGGCCATTACCGAGCAGGTTGGCCAGGTTGAGGGCAAGCCCGAGCTAGCCGTGCGGGTTCATCCGGCGATGGTGCCGGTCGGCCATCCGCTGGCCTCGGTGCGCGATTCGTTCAATGCGGTGTTCGTGGAGGGCGACGCGGTGGGAGAGCTGATGCTCTACGGCCGGGGCGCCGGCGGGCGGCCGACGGCCAGTGCGGTGCTGGGCGACCTCATCGACGCGGCCGGCAACCGGTGCCGGGGCACATGGACCCCGATCGGCGATTTGGGAGATGCGGTTGTCTGTTCCATCGACGACTTGGAGTCGGAGTACTACATCATCATGGAGGTGCTCGACCGGCCGGGCGTGCTGGCCGCAGTGGCCGGGGTATTCGGGCGCCATGGGGTGAGCATCCGCTCCATGGAGCAGGAGGGCTTGGGCGACCAGGCTCGACTGGTGTTCATCACCCACGAGGCCACCGAGCGAGATGTGCAGGCCACATTGGGCGACCTCCGCGATCTGGACTCTGTGCGGGGAATGCCTGCGCTGCTGAGGGTCGTCGGTCAGGGTTGATGCAGTACATCAGCACCCGGGGCCGGGCCCCGGTTCTGGCATTCGGCGATGTGTTGTTGGCTGGCCTGGCGGCTGACGGGGGGCTGTATGTGCCCGACCGCTGGCCGGTCTTGTCGCCCGAGGCACTGGGGGGGCGACCCGGCCGGGGCGACTACGCCGATCTGGCCGCCGAGGTGATGTGGCCGTTTGTGGACGGGGCCTATTCCCGAGACCGGTTCGACGAGCTGGTGCGAGATGCCTACTCAGCATTCAACCACCCCGAAATTGTGCCAATGGTCGAGTTGGGCGACGGCCTGTGGCTCATGGAGCTGTTCCACGGCCCGACGCTGGCCTTCAAAGACATCGCCCTCCAACTGGTAGGACGCCTGTTCGACGAGGAGCTGGCTCGGCGGAGCGAGCGGGTGACCATCGTGGGGGCCACGTCGGGTGATACGGGGGCGGCAGCCATCGAGGCGGTACGCGACCGGGAGAACATCCAGATCGTGATCCTGCACCCCCATGGGCGGGTCTCCGAGATGCAGCGACGGCAGATGACCACCGTGGACAGCGCCAACGTCCACAACGTGGCCATCGAGGGTACGTTCGACGACTGCCAAGACCTGGTGAAGGCCATGTTCGGCGACGCCGATTTCCGGGCTGAGCAGCGACTCTCAGCGGTCAACTCCATCAACTGGGCCCGGGTCATGGCCCAAACCGTGTATTACGTGGCCGCTGCCACCCGGTATGGCTTGGAGCGGGTGTCGTTCTCGGTGCCCACCGGCAACTTCGGAAATGTGCTGGCCGGCCACGTCGCCCGTCAGATGGGCCTGCCGGTGGACCGCTTCATCGTGGCCAGCAACCGCAACGACATCTTGACGCAGTTCTTCACCACCGGCTCGATGGCCATTTCCGAGGTACACCCCACGATGTCGCCGAGCATGGACATCCAGGTGTCGTCCAACCTTGAGCGGCTGCTATTCGAGCTGTTGGACCGGGACGGGATTCGCACCGCCGAACTGCTGGAGGACTTCCGGGCCACCGAAGAGATGAGGATCGACGCCCGCATCTCCGCGGAGCTGGGCCAGAACTGGTCGGGTGTCCGAGTTGACGAAGGGGAAACCGCGGCCGCCATCGCCCAGCTCTATCGGGACACCGGTATGATCGTCGATCCCCACACCGCGGTGGGTCTGGCCGCCGCCCGCCGTTCTCGACGCGACCCCGACGGCGCCACGGTGGTGCTGGCCACCGCTCACCCGGCCAAATTCGGCGATGCGGTGGAGGCAGCCATCGGGACTCGCCCGCCGCTGCCTCCGGCGCTGGCCGAGTTGGCCGAGCGCCCGGAGCGCTGCCCGCGCCTGCCCAACGATCTGAACGCAGTGAAGGCCCATGTCGCCCAGTGCTCGGCACGGGCTTTCGGATAGCGGCTGACCACAATTGATCTGGCAGAATCGGGCATCGTGAAGTTCGTGGTGTGTGTAGCCGGCCTGCGGTGCTGTCGGACAGAGCAAGAGACTCATTCATCGTGAAGTACGTGGTGTGCATACCCGACGGGTGTTCTGATCTGCCGGTGCCTGATCTTGACGGGGCCACGCCGTTGGAGGCGGCTCACACCCCGGTGCTTGACGCCCTGGCTGCCCGGGGGCAGGTGGGATTGGCTCAAGTCATCCCTCCGGGAATGCCGCCGGGCAGCGATGTGGGCAACATGTCCATCTTCGGGTACGACCCCACCCGCTACCACACGGGCCGCTCGCCCATCGAAGCCGCCGCACTAGGCCTCACCCTCAGCCCCGACCAGGTGGCCTACCGCTGCAATCTGGTCACGGTGACCGACGACGGCATCATGGCCGATTTCTCCGGAGGCCACCCCGACTCGGCCCGGGCCGCCGAGGTCATCGCCGCACTAGACGCTGAGCTGGGGGGCGAGGTCAGCTTCCATGCCGGGGTGCAGTATCGCCACACGATGATTGCTCCGGCCGAATGGGCCGACGCGACCTGTACTCCGCCCCATGAGCTCTCCGATCTGCCGGTGGTCGGACCCCAGGGCCCGGCCGGTCCCAAGCTCGCCGCGCTGGAGGAGGCCTCCCGGTCGGTGGTGCCCAGATTCGGATTGAAGGCCAACCGGATCTGGCTGTGGGGACAGGGATTCCAGCCGGAAATGCCCTCCTTCCGGGAGATGCACGGTGTAGAGGCCGGAATGGTCAGCGCGGTCGACCTGGTGCGGGGGATCGGGGCGCTCACCGGCATGACGGTGGCCAATGTGCCGGGGGCCACCGCCTGGTACGACACCAACTACGAGGGCAAGCGAGATGCGGCTCTGGCCGGTTTGGCCGATGGCGCGGACCTGTATGCAATCCATGTGGAGGCCAGCGACGAGGCCGGGCACGAGGGCAATGTGGTCGAGAAGGTCAGATGCCTGGAGAACTGGGACCGGCGCATCCTGGCCGGCCTGATTGACGCCCTAGACCAAATGGGCCCGTGGCGGCTGCTGCTGTTGCCCGACCACGCCACGCCGCTGACCACCCGGAGCCACATCGACGATCCAGTTCCTTACCTGATTGTCGACTCAGAGGTCGATGGCCCCGGCGGTGTCTACACCGAACAGGGGGCGGCCTCAGCCGAGGTGGTACCCGGCCATCAGTTGATGGCCAAGCTTCTCGCATAGCGGGCCAACATGCCCGGAATGTTGCCACTGGTGGGAGATCGCGGTATTCTCTCTGGCGTTGGGACTGCGGTGTTGCTAGCAGTTCTGCGGGAAGCCTTCTGACCACTCGGTCGATTTCGACATTCCTTTTGTCAGCGTCCCGGTGGTTAATGGCTGCCTAATTCATGCCGTCTGCATTCGCGGATGACGTGCCGAACAACACGAAGTGCGTCCACAGAGATGTGGCGCTTCAAGGGAGAAACAAGTGCCCTCCAGTTGTGGCGTATCAAGGGAGAAATGTGAGCGTAGAGACCACTGAGCTGTCTCGGTCGAAACTTCAGCGCAAAGACCGGGCGCAGCTTCAGATCATCGCAAGGGCCATGGGCGGACGCCCTGAGCCCAAGGCCCGCAAAGCAGACATCGTGGACATGATCCTCGATCTCGCTGGCATAGGCGCCGACGGCGACGGCCAGGCCGCAGCCGATTCCGCTGGCAATGGGGCCGCCCCCGCTCAGGCGGAGTCCCCTGAGGAATCAAAAGAAGAGCAGGGCGAAGAGGCCGCTCCTGAGGGTGAGTCGCCCGAGGTCCAGCAGGACGAGGCCCAGCAGGATGAGGCCCAGCAGGACGACGCTCTCGAGGCGCGGCAGGATGCCTCGGTCGAGGAATCCGGAGAGGAAGAGAAGACGGACCGCAGCCGCTCCGACCAAGACCGTGAAGATCGCGGTGATGGGGACCGCTCCCGCCAGGGTCGGGATCGCCAAGACCGCTCCCGCCAAGAGGGGGATCGCCAAGACCGCTCCCGCCAGGGTCGGGATCGCCAAGACCGTCCCCGCCAGGATCGGGATCGCCAAGACCGTCCCCGCCAGCAGGAAGACCAGCCCGAGATCGGAAACCGTCGCCGTCGCCGTCGGGGCCGCAATGACAGGGATCGGCCCGACGAGCCCTGGGAGGGCGATCCCATCGCCATCTCCGGCCACTTGGACCTGAGAGACGACGGCTATGGCTTCTTGCGGATAAAGGGCTTTCAGCCGAGCAAAGAAGATGCCTACGTATCGGTCAAGCAGGTCCGCCAATTCGGGTTGCGCAAGGGCGACTTCCTCGCCGGGGGCTGCCGCCCAGCCACCCGGAATGAGAAGAACCCTGCCCTCTTGCACATCGACAGCGTCAACGGGCTGCCCCCCGAGTCGGTAAAGCAGCGACCCAAGTTCGAAGACCTGACCCCGCTGTTCCCCGACGAGAAGCTCCGGCTGGAGCGCGACGACGATCCGACCAACATGACCTGCCGCATCATCGATCTCTTGTCGCCCATCGGCAAAGGACAGCGCGGCCTGATCGTGTCACCACCCAAAGCGGGCAAGACCACGATCATGAAGGAGATCGCTCGATCCATCGAGTTGAACAACCCCGAGGTGCATCTCCTGGTGCTACTAGTGGACGAGCGCCCTGAAGAGGTAACCGACATGCGGCGCTGGCTGCTGCGGGGCGAGGTGGCGGCATCCACCTTCGACCGCCCGGCCGAAGAGCACACCCACGTGGCCGAGATGACCATCGAGCGGGCCAAGCGCTTGGTGGAGCGGGGCGATGATGTGGTAATCGTCCTCGACGGCATCACCCGCCTGTCGAGGGCCTACAACTTGGCTGCACCGGCCACCGGGCGCATTATGTCCGGCGGCATCGACACCGGCGCTCTGTATCCCCCCAAGAAGTTCTTCGGCGCGGCCCGCAACGTGGAGGAGGGCGGCTCGCTCACCATCCTGGCTACCGCGCTGGTGGAAACCGGATCCCGGATGGACGAGGTGATCTTCGAGGAATTCAAGGGCACCGGCAATATGGAGCTGCGCTTGGACCGGCACATCGCCGAGCGGCGCATCTATCCGGCCATCAATGTGGACGCCTCCTCCACTCGTCACGAGGAATTGCTCTTCGAGCGCCGTCAGCTCCAGCAGGTCTGGAAGCTGCGCCGGGTGCTCAACGGCCTCTCGAGCGACGGCAACGGGGGCGGGGCGGCCGGATTGGAGCTGCTGATGGATCGACTGCGCACATTCCCCAACAACACCGCATTCCTGGAGGAAGTGGCAAAAGGCCCCGCCGGGGTGTGAGGCTAGGAGCGACATGAAGCCCGACATTCATCCCGAGTACCGCATGGTGGTGTTTCAGGACACCTCCGCGGGCACGTCCTTTCTCACCCGGTCCACCATCGACACCACCGAGTCGGTGGTATGGGAGGACGGCAACGAGTACCCCCTGGCCAAAGTGGGAATCTCCAGCGCCAGCCACCCGTTCTTCACCGGTCAGATGACCATCGTGGACACCGCTGGTCGGGTGGAGCGCTTCGAGCGTCGCTACGGCCATCGCAAGCGGTCGTCCAAAGAGAGCTGACCCGGCGCAACCCCGCTTTCTGTCCCCGCGTTTTCCATTCCCGCTGGCAGTACGACCCCCGGGTAGTTTGGAAGCATGGAGGAGAACGCCGCCTACGAGGAGATTGAGGCGGAGTTTGTCGCGCTCGAAGGGCGTCTAGCCGATCCGGAGCTGCTGGCCGATCGGGACGCCTATGCCTCCACAGCCCAGCGCTACAAGGAATTGGAGGCCAAGGCTGTCCGGATCCGGGAACTGCGGGGCCATCGTGAGGACATAGAGACCGCCACTGAGATGCTGGCTGACGCCGACGCCGCCGAGCGAAGCTTGCTGGAGGCCGAGATCGAATCTGCTTCCGCCGCGGCCGAGGGGCTGGAAGCTGAGCTGGTCGAGTTGATGGTCCCCCGAGATCCCAACGACGGCAAGAACGTGATCGTGGAGATCAAGGGGGCCGAAGGGGGCGAGGAGGCCAACTTGTTCGCTCGCGACCTCTTCGACATGTACTCGGCCTTCGCTGGCCAGCAGCGCTGGAAACTGGAGATGATGAACGCCCAGAACTCCGACATGGGGGGCTACACCGATGTGGTGTTCATGCTGCGGGGCGACGACGTGTGGCGCAAGATGAAGTACGAGGGCGGTCCCCACCGGGTACAGCGGGTGCCGGTCACTGAGTCGCAGGGCCGGGTACACACCTCGTCGGCCACTGTGTCGGTGCTGCCCGAAGCCGAGGAGGTGGAGGTACACATCGACGAGAAGGACCTCCAGGTTGACGTCTACCGGTCGTCGGGCCCGGGCGGCCAGTCGGTGAACACCACCGACTCGGCGGTGCGCATCACCCACAAGCCCACCGGGATGGTGGTCTCGATGCAGGACGAGAAGAGCCAGCTTCAAAATCGAAATAAGGCCATGGCCGTGCTCCGGGCTCGGCTGCTCCAAGCCGAGCAGCAGCGCCAACAAGACGAGCTCTCCGAACAGCGCAGGGGCCAGGTGGGCGGCGGCGGCCGGTCGGAGAAGATCCGCACCTACAACTTCAAGGAGAACCGGGTCTCCGACCACCGCATCGGACTGACCCTCTACAAGCTTGATCGCATCTTGGCCGGTGCCTTGGACGAGGTGGTGGACGCCCTGGCCGAGGCCGAGCGGCACGAACACACCGTCGGATCATGAGCTTGGCGGCCCAGACCGTGACCTGGGGCGATGTGGCCATTGACGCCGCTCGCCGACTGGCGGAGACAGGAATTGCCGATGCCGAGGTGCAATCCCGCCGCCTCGTGGAGCAGGCGTCGGGATATGAAGGTGGCGACTACTACGTCGGTTTGACCAGGGTGCCCAGCCAGCGGGAGCTGGCTTATTTGGACGCCATGCTGGCCCGCCGGCTGGCTGGAGAGCCGTTGCAGTATGTGCTGGGGCGCTGGGGGTTCCGGGGATTGGACTTGATGGTGAGTCCCGCGGTGCTCATACCCCGTCCCGAGACCGAGACGCTGGCCGGTTTGGCCATTGCCGAACTGATCGACCGGGACCGGCACGGCGGTTTGGTTGTCGACCTGGGAACGGGCAGCGGTGCGGTAGGCCTGGCTGTGGCCGCTGAGTGCGAAACGGCCCAAGTAGTGCTGACCGATGTCTCTGCGGAGGCGCTGGCCGTCGCCCAAGCGAACCTGACTGGTTTGGGTCGAGCCGCGGTGCGGGTATCGACCTTTCAGGGGTCGTGGTATGAGGCCTTGCCCGATTCCCTGGTTGGGCTGGTGGATGTGGTGGTGAGCAACCCGCCGTATGTGCGCGACGACGAAGTTCTGCCCACCGACGTGGGTGACTGGGAGCCGGTGATGGCCCTGCGGGGTGGTTCCGATGGGCTGGACGCCGCCCGCCGGATATTGGCTGGTGCCCCTCGCTGGTTGAGCCCGGGAGGGTCGGTGCTGCTAGAGCTGTCGTCTGATCAAATGAATGCCGCCGGGGCTGTCGCCCAAGCCAGCGGGTTGGCTGTCGAAGCGGTTTTCCCTGATCTGGTTGGCAGAGACCGGGTGCTGAAATGTCGTCTGATGTAGCTCTGGAAGGCGCGGCCGAACTGGTGGAGATGGCTGTCGCCGAGCTGCGGGCGGGCCGAGTGGTAATCATTCCCACCGACACGGTGTACGGGCTGGCTGCCCTGCCCGAGAACGTGGATCTGCTGTTTGAGCTTAAGCAGCGTCCCCCGGACAAGGCGGTGGCCATCCTGGTGGCCCAACCCGCTGATGCCGAACAGCTTTTCGACCCGCTGCCCGCCACCCGGCGGCTCATGGAAGCCTGTTGGCCGGGGGCGCTCACCATCGTTCAAGACGGCTATGGTGTGCGCTGCCCCGACCACCCCTTGGTGCAGGCTCTAGCAGCCGCGGTCGGCCCGATCGCCACTACCAGCGCCAATCTCAGCGGCCAGCCCACTCCCCACACCGCGGCTGAGGCCGCGGCTCCATTCCCCGCTGTGCATTTGGTTGTCGACGGCGGCCGACTCCAAGCTCCGGCGTCCACTGTTGTGGAGGTGACCGAAGACGGGCTTAGCATCCTCCGCCAGGGGGCCGTGGAAGTGGAAGGAGTTGTCGAATGAGCCGGCCTGAGAGTCCCGCCTCGCGAGGCCGCAAAACCAATTTGGCCCTTTTCCGCTCGGCGATATCGACAAGATGATGTTGGCCCACGAATTTGGAGGGCAAGAACACCGTAAAGAGTCATCAATCAGGCCGCGGCCTGAGTAGATTGACCTATATGGCGCGAATCGCCGCCGGGGCCGACCACGCTGGGGTGCAGTTGAAAGACGTGCTGGTGGCCCATTTGCGGGAGTTGGGACACGACGTCGTTGACTGTGGCACCCACGGTACCGATCGGGTGGACTATCCCGACTTCGGCGAGGCGGTGGCCCGCAAGGTGGCTGCCGGCGAGGCCGAGTTGGGTCTGTGCGTGTGCGGCACCGGCATTGGGGTCGCCATGGCGGCCAACAAGGTACCCGGCGTGCGTGCGGCGAACGTGCACGATGTGACCTCGGCCCGGCTGACCCGAGAGCACAATGATGCCAACGTGATCTGCTTGGGAGAGCGGCTGGTCGGTACCGAGTTGGCCAAGGATGCCCTGGAGGCCTTTCTTGAGGCGACATTCGAGGAGGGTCGCCACGTTGCTCGGGTGGCCAAGATCGACGCCCTATTGCCCAATCAGGATGCCCAATGAGAGTGCCCGTTGAGAATGCTCAATCAGAATGCCCAATGAAGAGGTAGCGCCTTGATGTGGCCCGATAGCAGCAACGATCCGGTCTTCGACATGGTCCGCCGGGAGGTGGAGCGTCAGAACACCACCGTGCAGCTCATTGCCTCGGAGAACTTCGCCTCGCCCGCAGTGTTGAGCGCCACCGGATCGGTGCTCACCAACAAGTACAGCGAGGGGTATCCCGGTCGCCGCTACTACGGCGGCAACATGGTGATCGACGAGGTGGAGTCCATCGCCCGGGAGCGGGCCACCGCCCTGTTCGGCGCCGATCACGCCAACGTGCAGCCCCACTCGGGCGCCAACGCCAACGTGGCCGCTTACTTGGCCGTACTGGAGGCGGGCGACACTGTGCTGGGTATGAGCCTGGACCACGGCGGCCACCTCACTCACGGATCTCCGGTGAACATCAGCGGGCGCACCTACCGGTTCGTAGCCTACGGCGTAACCCCCAGCGACGAGCGCATCGACTACGACCAGATCCGGGATCTAGCCCTCGAGCACCAGCCCAAGCTCATTGTCGCCGGGGCCACCGCCTATCCCCGCATCATCGACCCGGCACCGTTCCGCGCCATTGCCGACGAGGTAGGCGCCCTGTTCATGTTCGACGCGGCCCATATTGCCGGGCTGATCGCCGGCGGCGTACACCCCAACCCGGTGCCCCATTCCGACATCGTCACCTTCACCACCCACAAGACGCTGCGCGGCCCTCGAGGCGGGGCCATCCTGTGTACTGAGGATCTGGCCCCGGCGATAGACAAGGCTCTGTTCCCCGGCCTTCAGGGGGGCCCTCTGGAGCACGTGATCGCGGCCAAGGCGGTGGCTTTCGGCGAGGCCGCTACCCCTGAGTTCGCTGACTATGCCGCCCGAATCGTGGAGAACAGCGGCGCATTGGCCATGGGCCTGGCCGAAGAGGGGTTCCGCATGGTGTCGGGCGGCAGCGACAACCACCTGCTGCTGGTGGATCTGCGGACCTTTGACGATGACCTGACCGGCAAAGTGGCCCAAGAGGTGCTCGACCGAGCGGGAATCACCCTCAACAAGAACACCGTGCCCGATGACCCTCGTTCTCCCTTCGTGGCCAGCGGGGTGCGGATCGGCACCCCGGCCACCACTACTCAGGGGATGGGACCGGTGGAGATGGGCCTTATCGCGGGCATGATCGGCCGCACTCTGCGCCAGCGAGACGACGAAGCGGTGGTGGCCGACGTCCGATCTGAGGTTGCCGATCTCTGCGGTCGGTTCACTCCGTATTCGCCGGCTGGCTAGGCGTGGAAGAGGGCGCCCCGAAACGCCATGGCCCCCGGTGTTGACAGCTACCTCGTCGTCTTTGCCGTAGCGGCAGGGGTCACCCTGGTGGCCACCCCGGTGCTGCGTCGCCTCAGCGAGCGATGGGGCCTGATGGTGGAGCCCGATGCCCGGCGAGTCCACGAGCGCTCCACCGCGGTGCTGGGCGGAGTGGCCATGTTCATCGGGTTTCTGTCAGCAATGGGGGTGGCCTGGCTGCTGGGCGACTTCGACGTGGTGTTCGCCACCGCATCGGAGCCGGTGGGAATAGTGATCGCCGCACTGGTGATGATCGTGTTCGGCACCTACGACGACGTGAGGGAGATGTCGGCGCCGGCCAAAGTGGCCTCCATGGTGCTGGCGGGGAGCATCCTGTCGTTCGCCGGGGTGACCGTGCTGAACCTGCGGCTGCCGGTGCTGGACGCGCTCATCCTTTCCCAAGATCTGGCCTTCGTGGTCACGGTCCTGTGGCTGGTGGCCATCGCCAATGCCATCAACCTCATCGACGGCCTGGACGGCCTGGCCGCGGGCATCGTGGCCATTGCTGGGCTCACGTTCTTCGTGTACTCCATCAAGCTCACCGACGAGGAGGTGCTGTTGCCCAACAACATCGGCCCGCTGATCGCCATCGTGGCCGCCGGGGTGGCGGTGGGCTTTCTGCCCCAGAACTTCCATCGGGCCCGCATCTTCATGGGCGACGGCGGCGCGCTGTTTCTGGGCACACTGCTGGCCGCCTCCACGGTGTCGGTCGGCGGCCGCAGCAGCGAGCCGTTCGCAGGGCAGACCTATTTTCTGTTCGCCCCCATGCTCATTCCGCTCATCATCTTGGCGGTGCCGGTGGTTGATGTTCTGTGGGCGGTGCTGCGGCGGACCCGAGCTCGCGCCAGCATCACCACGCCCGACAAGGAGCACCTGCACCACCGGCTGATGAGCCTGGGCCACGGCCACCGCCGCAGCGTGCTGATCCTGTGGCTGTTCACAGCGCTGATGTCCACCCTGGTGCTGTATCCCACCTACACCGGGGAGGGCGAAGCCATCATGGTTCCCGCCGCGGCGGTGCTGGTTTTGATGCTCTACACCGTCTTCCATCCCATTTTGCGCCGCCGCACCGCTTGAACACTTTGCCTGGCCACCAGTCTGATGATTTGGCCCCGTAGCCTGGTACGCGAAACCATTTCGGCGAGGCCAATCCGCTTGCCATAGGGGCCCAATTCGTGCCAACTGCAATGACGCAGAATCGCCAGCTATACAACCGCCAGAGCGCAGGAGACGCCCTCTCCATCGCCTTCGAACTGGTGGCCACCCCGGCGCTGTTTGCCTTTTTCGGCTGGCTCATCGACGGCGCGCTGGGCACCAGGCCGGTCTTCACGCTGGTCTTGTGCTTGTTGACTGCGGTTTACGCAGGATGGAAGGCCGTAAAGGCCTATAGCGACCGCATGGACGCCTACGACCGGGAACTGCCCAGTCGGCGGGTTGATACTGAGCTGGAGGCCACCGATGGCTGAGCGGCCGGTGGCGACCGGCGAGGAGGCGCCCGAGAAGGCTGTGGCTCTTGACATCATCCGCCGAGGGATGATCGGCGGGCCGGTGCTGGTCGGGATTTGCGCCGGTGTATGGGGGTTCGACGGATTGTGGTCCAGTGGCTACGCCCTCGGGCTGATCCTGATCAACTTCTGGCTGGCGGCCTCGCTCATCACTTGGTCTGTGCGGATTTCGCCCACCATGCTGATGGCCGGGGTTATGGGTGGGTACTTCATCCGCCTGGGCATTCTCACCGGGGCCTACTTCCTGGTGAGGAATACCGGCTGGTTTGAGGCCCTGCCGTTTGTCATCACGCTGGTCTTGGCCCATATTGTTCTGCTGGTTTGGGAGACCCGGTATGTCTCCATGTCCCTCGCTTATCCCGGCTTGAAGCCACAAGGAGCTGCTCAGTGAACGTGTTTGCCCTGGACTTTCCACCGGTCTCGCATCTGTTCGTATGGCCCGACTTCTTGTTCACCGACACTCCGGTGGCCCTCAACAAGACGGGGTTGATCTACATTGCCGCGCTGTTGCTGACCGCGGGGCTGTTCTGGGCGGCGGGCCGTCGGCGGGCGCTGGTGCCCACCGGGACGCAAACAGTGGCCGAAGTCGGAATCGAGTTCGTCGAGAACAGCATCATCATGCAGACCATCGGCCCCGACGGCCGCAAATACCTACCCTTCTTGACCACGCTGTTCTTCTTCGTCTTCTTCAGCAACATTTTCGAGGTCGTTCCGTTCATCCAGTTCCCGGCCAACTCCCGAATGGCTATTCCCCTGGCCCTGGCGCTGGTGGTGTGGGCCATCTACCACGTGGTGGGCATCCGGGCCCAGGGCTTCTACCACTACTTCAAGGGTGCGCTGTTCCCGCCGGGGGTGCCCAAGGCGCTCTACATCCTGGTGGCTCCCATCGAGCTGCTCCAGATCCTGCTGATCCGCCCGTTGTCACTGGCCATCCGGCTCTGGGCCAACATGGTGGCCGGCCACCTGCTGTTGGTGACCTTTGCCGTTCTGTCGGCCGCACTGTGGGGAACCCTCTATGTGCCCGCGGTGCTGCCGTTCGCGGCGTTGATTTTGCTCACCGCGTTCGAGATCTTCGTCTCGGCCCTCCAAGCCTTCATCTTCACCATTCTCACCGCCGTGTACATCGGCGGATCCCTACACCCCGAGCACTAGGAGACGTTTACCTTGCTTGCACTGATATCCACCATCCTTGCCCAGATTGATCACGCCGAAAATGGCCTGAGAGCCATCGGCGCCGGTCTGGGCTACGGACTCGCCGCCATCGGTCCCGGTGTCGGCATCGGCATCGTGGTGGGCAACGCCATCACTGCCATGGCCCGTCAGCCGGAGTCGGCCGGCGTGGCTCGGACCACGATGTTCTTGGGCATCGCCTTCACCGAGGCGCTGGCCCTCATCGGATTCGTCGTCTTCATCCTCCTTCTGCCATGAGCAAGCGGCTATGGGCCGCGGCTGCCGTGGTGGTGGCCGCGGTCGCGCTCAGCGCGTCGGCGGCGAGTGCCGCAGGGGAGACCGTGGGTTCTTGCATCTTCGATGAAGTGACCGCGGTCAAAGAACTCGTCACCGTCGACTTCGATGAGATCGAGACCCTCAAGAATACGATCGCCAGCGAAGATGCAAGTGATGCAAGTAAAGAGGAGCGAGAGGCTGCCAAAAGGGAGCGAGAAGCTGCGAAGGAAGCCAAAGAGGAGATCGTCAACAAATACGAGACGGACCTCGAAGGCTGTGTGGCGGCCCCCAATCCGATCATCCCCGAGCCCACCGAGATTATCTGGGGTGGTGCGGCGTTCGTAGTCCTTCTGGCGCTGATGAAATGGAAGCTGTTCCCGGTGGTGAAGAACCTCATGGAGCAGCGCACCCAGCGCATTCAAGACACTATCGACGACGCCGACCGGCAGCGGGCCGAAGCGGCCGAGGTCAAGGCCAACTACGAGGCGGAGTTGGCAGATGCCAAGACTGAGGCGGCTCGCATCGTGGACGAGGCCCGGGAGCAGGCCGGCGTGGTTCGAGCCGACCTTCAGGCTCGGGCCGAGGCCGATATCGCCGATATGCGGGAGCGGGCCGCGGCTGATGTGGAGGCGTCCAAGCGCCAGGCCATCGCCGACTTGCAGTCGGAGGTGTCCGACATCGCCCTCGGTGCCGCCGAGGCGGTGCTGGGCCGCAGCCTGGAGGATCCGGAGATGCAGCGCCAGCTCGTCGACGACTACATCGCCCGCGTGGGCGCCGACCAGGGCTAGGTTCACCATGGCCGAGCGATCTGCCAGCTACGCCGATGCCGTAGCCGCGGTGGCCCGGGCCGAGGGGAACCTCGATCTGGTGTCCGACGAGCTCTTCCGCGTCGCTCGGGCGCTGGAGGGCTCCGACGAGCTCCGGATGACGCTGTCCGATCGTCAGATCCCTGCCGCTCGCCGCCAGCAGATCGTGGAAGATCTGCTGGGCGGCCATGCTTCTGACACCACTACCGCCATGGTGTCCATGATCGTGGCCGCGGGGCGGTCGTCCGATCTGGCCGGCATTGCCCAAGAGGCGGTGGAGCTCAACGCCCGAGACCGAGGCCGTTCAGTGGCCGAGGTACGGTCTGCGGTGGCGCTGACCGAGGACCAGGCCGAGAGGCTGGCCGACGCACTGAGCGCGGCCACCGGCCATCGGGTGGACATCAAGGTGATCGTCGATCCCAGCGTCATGGGCGGCGTGGTGGCCACCATCGGCGACGAGGTGATCGACGGATCAGTGCGCCACCGCCTGAGCCAGCTTCGGGACTCCTTCTAGTCCCGTGAGCGCAAATGTGAAGAACGTTTCTGACCGAGGAGAGCAATGGCAGAGCTGACCATCGACACCGGTTCCATAGCCGAGGCCATCCGCCGCAACCTGGAGGGGTTCCAACCCGAGGTTGAGCTGGCCCAGGTGGGGCGGATCACCGAGGTGGGCGACGGTATCGCCCGCATATCCGGGCTGCCCGGCGCCGCGGTGAACGAGATGCTGGAATTCGAGAACGGGACCATTGGTTTGGCCCTGAACCTCGACGAGGACTCCATCGGCGCGGTGGTGCTCGGAGAGGTGGATGAGATCGAAGAGGGCCAGGCCGTCCGCTCTACCGGCGACATCCTGTCGGTTCCGGTGGGCGACGCCCTGTTGGGCCGGGTGGTGAACGCCCTGGGCGAGCCGGTAGACGGCAAGGGACCCGTTGTCGGCGCCGACACCCGCCGTATGGAGGTGCAGGCCCCTGGCATCACCGGCCGCAAGCCGGTACACGAGCCAATCCAGACCGGCATCAAGGCCATCGACTCGCTCATCCCCATCGGCCGGGGCCAGCGGGAGCTGATCATCGGCGACCGCAAGACCGGCAAGACCACCGTGGCCATGGACACGATTCTCAACCAGAAGGGCCAGGGGGTGAAGTGCATTTATGTGGCCATCGGCCAGAAGGCCTCCACCGTGGCCCAGGCGGTGGCCACCCTGGCCGAGCGGGGGGCCATGGAGTACACGGTGGTGGTAGTAGCCCCCGCCTCCGACCCGGCTCCGTTCAAGTATTTAGCCCCCTACGCCGGCTGCGCCATGGGCCAGCACTGGATGGACAACGGCGGCCACGCCCTGGCGGTGTACGACGACTTGTCGAAGCAGGCCGAGGCTTATCGCCAGATGGCGTTGCTGCTGCGCCGCCCACCCGGACGGGAGGCCTATCCCGGCGACGTGTTCTACCTCCACAGCCGGCTGCTGGAGCGGGCCGCCAAGCTGAGCGACGATCGAGGGGCGGGATCGCTGACCGCGCTGCCCATCATCGAGACCAAGGCCGGCGACGTGTCGGCCTACATCCCGACCAATGTGATTTCCATCACCGACGGGCAGATCTTCTTGCAGGACGACCTGTTCAAGTCGGGGGTGCGGCCCGCGGTGGACGTGGGCATCTCGGTGTCCCGGGTGGGTTCGGCCGCCCAGGTCAAGGCCATGAAGTCCGCGGTGGGCACCCTCAAGGCTGACCTCCAGCAATTCCGCGAGCTGGAGGCCTTCGCCGCCTTCGGCTCCGACCTCGACGCCGTGTCCCAGGCCCAACTCGACCGGGGCTATCGCCTTACCGAGTTGCTCAAGCAGGGCATCCAGGCGCCCATGCCGGTTGAAGAGCAGGTGGTGTCGCTGTACGCCGGTACCCGGGGCTACCTGGACAACATCCCCGTCGAAGACGTCGCTCGCTTCGAGTCGGAGCTCTTGGAGTGGGTCCGGACCCGCAACGCCGACCTGATGTCGTCGGTGGTCGAGACCGGTGCAGTGGACGAGGACGGGTTAGAGGCCGCGGTGTCGGCCTTTGCCGCTCAATTCGAGTCGTCAGCCGAGCCCGAGGGCGATGAGCCCGATGCGGAGGCCCAGGCCGCAGCCGAAGCCGGGGTGGTGGACGCCGACCACACCCTGCCCGAGACCGACATCCAGCGTCCCGAAGAAGACTGATCTATGCCGGGTGGTCAAGAGCGAGCATTGCGCCGACGCATCACGTCGGTGCAGTCGACCAAGAAGATCACCCGCGCCATGGAGCTCATCGCCGCCACCCGGGTGGTGAAGGCCCAGCAGCGGGCCCACGCCGCCCGTCCCTATTCGACCAAGCTCACCAGCGTCATCGAGGACGTGGCCGCCGGGGGGGCGGAGGCCTCCCACCCGCTGCTGGAGCGCCGCGAGACGGTACGCCGAGTGGGCTTTGTGGTCATCACCTCCGACCGGGGCCTGGCCGGGCCGTACAACAGCTCGGTGATCAAGGCCGCCGAGCGGGAGCTAATGGATGCCCAGACCAAGGGGCGGGACTACTCGCTCATGCTCATCGGCAAGAAGGGCCAGGACTATTTCCGGTTCCGCAACTACCGGATCGACGAGGCGTTCACCGGCATGAGCGACACCCCCACCTACGACGACGCCCGCCAGGTGGCCGAGATCGTGGCCGACCGGTTCGAGTCAGGCCACATCGACGAGGTGATATTGGCCTACATGGAGTTCTTCACCATCGGCACCCAGCGGGTGGCGGTGCGCCGCTTTCTGCCGCTGGAGAGCATCGATGTGATTGCCGCCGCCGGAACGGGCGAGCTGCGGGCCGCATTCGAGTTCGAGCCCTCCCCCGAGGGAGTGCTCGAGTCACTGTTGCCCCGCTATGTGGAGTCGCGGCTGTTCTCGGCCCTGCTGGATGCGGCCGCGTCTGAACACGCCAACCGCCAGCGGGCCATGAAAGCGGCCACCGACAACGCCGAGGAGCTGATCACCAAGCTCACCCGGGCTATGAACCGGGCCCGCCAAGACGCCATCACCACCGAGATCATGGAGATCGTCGGCGGTGCCGAAGCCCTAAAGGACGAGGACGATGACGGTGAAATCGCCGACCTCCTCGCCACCGCAAACCAGTAGGAGAAGAAGTAGAGATGTCGGAGAACCTCAAAGACGGCCGAGTGGTCGGAATCGCCGGCCCGGTGATCGACGCCGAGTTCCCCCCGGACGCCCTGCCCGAGATCAACACCGCCCTCGAGTTCGACGTGAACGTCGACGGTGAGATCATCACCGTGAAGGCCGAGGTGGCCCAGCAGATCGGCGAGGGCCGGGTGAGAGCCATCGCCCTCAAGCCCACCGACGGTCTCACCCGGGGCACGGTGGTGCGCAACACCGGCCAGGGCATGACCGTGCCGGTGGGAGACGTGACCCTGGGCCACGTGTGGAACGTGGTGGGGGAGTGCCTCGACACCGACCGCGACACCCTGGACGTGGGCGAGGAGTGGGAAATCCACCGCCCGGCCCCGTCGTTCGACTCGCTAGAGCCATCGACCCGCATGTTTGAGACCGGCATCAAGGTCATCGACCTGCTTACCCCCTACAAGGAGGGCGGCAAGATCGGCCTGTTCGGTGGCGCCGGTGTGGGCAAGACGGTGCTCATTACCGAGATGATCAACCGGGTGGCCACCCAGCATGGCGGCGTTTCGGTGTTCGCCGGTGTGGGCGAGCGCACTCGTGAGGGCACCGACCTGTTCTTGGAGATGGAGGAGTCGGGCGTTTTGGACAAGGCCGCCCTGGTGTTCGGCCAGATGGACGAGCCTCCCGGTGTGCGGCTGCGGGTGGGCTTGGCCGGGGTGACCATGGCCGAGTACTTCCGCGACGTGCAGAACCAGGATGTGCTGTTGTTCATCGACAACATCTTCCGCTTCGTACAGGCCGGCTCCGAGGTATCCACCCTGTTGGGCCGGATGCCCTCGGCGGTGGGCTACCAGCCCACGCTGGCCGACGAGATGGGAGAGCTCCAAGAGCGCATCACCTCCACCCGAGGCCGCTCCATCACCTCGTTGCAGGCCGTGTACGTGCCCGCTGACGACTACACCGATCCGGCGCCGTTCACCTCGTTCACCCACTTCGACGGCACCACCGAGCTGAGCCGCGACATCGCCGCGCTGGGCATCTACCCGGCGGTGGACCCGCTGGCCTCTACCTCGACCATCCTCACCCCCGAGGTGGTGGGGGATCGCCACTACGGCGTGGCCCGCCGGGTGCAGGAGATCCTCCAGCGCTACAAGGAGCTTCAGGACATCATCGCCATCTTGGGCCTCGACGAGCTGTCGGAGGAGGACAAGGTGATCGTGTCCCGGGCCCGCAAGGTGCAGCGGTTCTTGTCCCAGCCCATGTTCGTGGCCGAGGTGTTCACCGGCCTGCCCGGAGTGTTCACCCCGGTCACCGAGACGGTGGACTCCTTCGAGGCGCTGGTCAACGGCGACCTCGACGACCTGCCCGAGCAGGCCTTCTTCATGGTCGGCGGCGCCGAGGACGCCCACCGCAAAGCCGCCGAACTCGAGGCCCAGGCAGCCTGACGATGGCTCTGGTTGTCGAACTCGTCTCCCCCGAGGAGATCGTCTACACCGGCGAAGCCGAGATGGTGGTGGCCCGCACAACTGACGGGGAGATCGCGTTCCAGCCCGGCCACGTACCGTTCTTGGGCGTCCTCGTGCCCAGCGAAGTCCGCGTGTATACCACCGACGGCGCCAAGACCACCATTGCCGTCGAGCGGGGCTTCGTGGAGGTTTCCCACGACAACGTCGCTCTCCTCAGCGACTCCGCAACTGTCAGCTGATCGCTCACTAGCACTAGTTTGGTCCTAATCTGCTCTAGGGCTGTTGGAGCTGTTTGGAATGGTATTGGGAAAATCTCGCAGACCGCGTTGGGAGCGGGCCTTGGTCACCGGGGCTTCGGCGGGCATCGGGCGGGCGATAGCCCAGCAGTTGGCCGCTGCGGGAGTTGACTTGGTGCTGGTGGCCCGAAACGGTGATCGGCTGGGGGATCTGGCTAGGGATCTGCGAGCGGATGGCGCAGGGCCGGAGGTGGAGGTGCTGGAGGCCGACTTGTGCGATCCGGATGGCTTGGCCGCGGTGGAGAAGCGGGTGGTGGCCGAGGAGGCGCCCATAGACCTGCTGGTCAACAATGCTGGTCTGGGTTACGAGGGGCCATTTCACGCTCAAGACGCTTCAGAGGTGTGGGAGACCATTGGGCTCAACGTCATGGCGCTGGTACGACTGACCCATGCTGCCCTGAAGACGATGGTCGATCGGGGGCGGGGTCAGGTAGTTCTCGTGTCGTCGATGGCCTCGCTTCAGGGGATGCCCATGACCGCGGTCTACTCGGCGACCAAGGCTTTCATCACCAGTTTTGGTGAGGCCGTCTACGAGGAGCACAAGGGCACCGATGTGGGGGTAACCACTGTCTTGCCGGGATTGACCCGTACCGAGTTTCATGAGCGGGGGCGCTGGAGTCTGGACAAGTGGCCCTCGGTGGGGTGGCAGGATGCCGACGAGGTGGCCGCTGAGACGTTGGCGGCTGCGGCCCGATCTCGGCCCGAGGTGGTTACTGGGCGCATCAACCGGGTTCTCGCCGTGATGTCGGGCGTTTCTCCCCGACGCATTCGCCGGACACTAATCGGCCAGGCCGCCCGTCGCGCCTGGCCGGAAAGATCATGACTACCGGGAGAAGCACATGAAGACAAGGTGGCGATTCCTGGCCGTTGTTGCCCTCGTTCTGGTCTTCGCCTCTGCCTGTTCGGATGATGATCCTGCGCCCATTGCGTCGACGCCTGATGTCACAGCCGCGCCGGAGACGGACGCTGTTGAGTCTGATCCCGGAGAGACGGCCAGAGAATCCGAACAGCCCGCACCGACAGAGGAAGCGGATGAGTCTGAACCTGATGCCAGTGTTCAGGACGATGCTGGGCAGGAACCGCCGCCCGAAAGCTCGGAGGCAGAGGCCACTGAACCCGAGACACCTGAGGCAGCGGACGCCGAGGAAGCAGACCAAGGGGTAGTCCAGCCGGAAGAAGAGTCCGCTCTAGAGCAACTCCGCCGTCGGATGGCGGCGGCGGCGGCGTTCGGGGGCCTTGTTCCGTCTATGGCCATCGTGGAGGAATTGCGCCGGAACGCCGAGGGGTTTTCCTATGAGATCGGTGTTCATGGTGGCACCATCACGGTGGCGACAATTTCCGAGCCCCTCACGTTCAACCTGGCGCTGGCCAGGGATGCCGGATCGTCTGGCGTGCTCGGGTACTTGTTCGAGGGCCTCACCCAGACCTCATGGCTGAACGATGAGATTGAGCCGCTTCTGGCGCAGTCGTGGGAGCGCTCCGACGATGGACTGCACTGGGTGTTCCATCTGCGCGACGACGTGCAGTGGCACGACGGCACGCCGTTCACCGCCCACGACGTGGAATTCACCTTCAACCGGGTGATCTACAACGACGATTTCCAAGCGGCGAGCCGGGCTTCTTTCGAGTTCCGGTTCCTGAATGATGAGACCGGTCAGTGGGAGCAGTCGCAGATGACGGTCACGGCGCTGGACGACCTCACCGTGGAATTCGTTCTCCCGCAGCCGTTCGCGCCGTTCCTGCGCTCGTTGGGCACCGCCATCTACCCCAAGCACATCCTGGAAGAACCCATCGAGGCGGGCACCTTTGAGGAGTTTTGGGGCATCGATACCGATCCCACCGAAATCATCGGCACCGGCCCGTTCACCATCGGGGAATACACACCCGGGGAGCGATTCGTGTTCGAGCGAAACCCCGACTACTGGCTGGTGGACGATGCTGGAGAGCACCTGCCGTATCTCGACCAGGTTGTGCAGTTGATTGTGGAGGACTTGGAGGACGAACTGACGCTGTTCCGCGACGGGACAACCGACTTCCACGGCGTATTGGGCGAGGAGTTCGCTTTGCTCGATCCAGTGGCCGATGCGGAGAACTTCACCCTGCACCGCCGCGGCCCCGGATTCGGCACCAATTTCCTGGCCTTCAATCAGAACCCCGGGATCAACGATGCCGGCGAGTCCTATGTCGATCCGATTCAACTGCACTGGTTCCAGAACGTGGCATTCCGGCAGGCCATTGCCTACACCATGGACAAAGCAACCATGATCGACCGGGTCCAGCACGGTCTGGGCTATCCGCAGTGGTCTTCAGTAAGCCCGGCAGCCGGTGACTTCCACAACCCCGAAGTACGCCAGTACGCCTACGACGTGGATCGAGCCAACGAGATCCTTGACGAAATGGGCTGGCTTGACACCGACGGCGATGGCATCCGCGAGGACGACTTGGGCAACCCCATCTCGTTCACCTTGGTTACCAACGAGGGGAACAGCGTGCGGGCCGAAATCACCGGCATCATCCACGAGGGGATGACCGCGATCGGCCTCGACGTTGATTTTCAGATTGTTGAATTCGGCAGCATGGTGGCCCAGCTCACCGCCACCTACGACTGGGAGGCCATGGTGATTGGGCTGACCGGGAGTCCCGATCCCTTCGGCGGTATGACCGTGTGGCACAGCGGCGAAGGACTGCACCTTTGGCATCCGAATCAGCCTGAGCCCGCCACGGAGTGGGAGGCTGATATCGATGAGCTGTACATCGCCGGCAGCAAAGAGCTCGACCACGAGCAGCGGGTGCAGCACTACTGGGATGCGCAAGCGATCGTCGCCGAGAACGTTCCGCTCATCTACACCACGCAGTCCGAGCGGCTGGGAGCGGTCCGCAACGTGTTCGGCAACTACACGCCGACGCTGTATGGCTACTGGGACCTGCGCTACCTGTTTCGCGCTGATCAGTGAGAGAAGGCCCCTGTCGAGTTCAGGGGCGGTCGCCTAGCCGAACTCGATAGCGGAGAAGCTGTTCAGCTTCTCCAGTTGGTGGTCGGCGTTGACCAGCCGAACGGTGCCCGACTTCGACCGCATAACCAGCGACTGAGTGCTGGCGTGGTTCTTGTAGTAGTGGACGCCTTTGAGCAGATCCCCATCGGTGATGCCGGTGGCGGCGAAGAAGCAGTTGTCGCCCTGCACCAGCTCGTCTGCGTCGAGCACCTTGCTCACGTCGCGCCCCAGCTTCTCAGCTTCCTTGCGCTCCCTGTCGTTGCGGGGCCAGAGCCGGCCCAGCAGCTCTCCGCCCATGCACTTGAGGGCGGCGGCAGCGATTACCCCTTCTGGCGTTCCCCCGACGCCGAACAAGATGTCGGCCCCCGAGTCGGGCCACGCGGTGGAGATAGCCCCCGCCACATCGCCGTCGGGTATGAGGCGGATGCGGGCTCCGGCATCGCGCACCTCGGCAATGAGCTCAGAGTGGCGATCGCGGTCGAGGATCACCGCAGTCACGTCCCGCACCGACTCGCTTTTGGCCTCGGCCACCAGCTCGAGGTTCTGGGTGGGAGAGTTGTCCAAGGAAATGCCGTATCCGGTGCATTCGGGGCCGTACGCGATCTTCTCCATGTAGACGCAGGGTCCAGGGTTGAACATGGTGCCCCGATCGGACACCGCGATCACCGACAGGGCGTTGCCCCGGCCCAGAGATGTGAGCGTGGTGCCGTCGATAGGGTCGACTGCGATGTCGCACTCAGGAGGTGTTCCATCGCCGATCAACTCTCCGTTGAAGAGCATGGGGGCTTCGTCCTTCTCGCCCTCGCCAATGACCACGATCCCGTCCATCGGCACAGTCCGCAACAGCACACGCATGGCTTCTACGGCCGCGCCATCGGCGCCCTCTTTGTCGCCCCGGCCCATCCATCGGGAAGCGGCCAGAGCAGCGACCTCGGTCACTCTGACCAGCTCCATCGCCAAATTGCGGTCGGGGGTCTCAGGCGATGCGTTCACGTTGCCCAACCGTAGCGCTGCCCACCGCTGACTTCATGTTTCCACGGCCGTGTTGCTGCGACGATGCGACCTGGTGGATGTGGTCTGAAACTCCGTGACGCACCGAGGCCGCGATCAGGCTGCTCGACAATGCGATTGGACCGTGTGGTCTGAAACCATGTTCGACATGGTCTGGTGCTTCCAATGCGGTGCCTCCTACGACGAAGACGTTTCGGAGTGCGTGGAGTGCGGCGTGGCCACCTTTCCCACACCCCCGCAGCCCGCCGAAGAGGTGGGCGGTCCCGACGACGAGCAGATGGCCTACGAGTTCCACGAATGGGTCTACGACGCCCGCAACGGCTTGGAGGCCGAGCTGCGGTCCCTTGGGCTGGAGCACGCCTGGTTGGGCCCGACGCTGATCGTGTGCGAGGCCGACGAGGAGGCAGTCGACCAGGCGGTGGAAGGGGTTCTACGGGCCCGGCTTCCCAAACTCGATAAGAGCCAGCCTGCGGTGGTGTATGAGCTGGCGAACTACGACGACGCTCACAAGGGAGACATTCTGAGCGAGCTGCTGAGCGAGGGCATCGCCCACGAGATGGACTACGCCGGGAACTTGGAGGTGGGCGAGGCCGACGAGGATGCAGTGGATGCGCTGTTCGACCGACTGGCCAACTCGGTGGCCCAGAGCCAATTCGGGCCGGGACTGCCGGGAGTGGAGCCTTATGAGGTACTGGAGGCGCTGTTCTTCTCGGCCGACCGGCTTCGCCGAAATACCTCTGACAGCAAGGCGGTGGAGGATTTTGCGCTGGCCCACGAGAAGGTAGTGCAGCTCAGCCTGCCGTGGGGGTACGACGCCGATTTCTGGCGGGCCATGCTCGACGCCGCCGATGGGTTGCGGGAGGCCCTGGTGGCCGGTCCCGATCCCACTGAGGGAGACGCGCCCGCAGAGCAAGCGGCGTATGGGCTGCGGGAATTACTGCGCCGGTACATGTAATGGCCGCCCGCACGGTCGAAGGCTTGGTGCTGACCCACGGTGCCGGTGGAGATCGCGACCAGCACACATTGGTGGCCATCGCCGAGGGCTTGACCCCGCTGCCGGTGGAGCGAATCAACTTCCCCTATCGGAATCAGGGCCGTCGACCCCCTGATCGGGCCCCCAAACTGCTGGCCTTCTTGCGAGAGGAGATTCCGGCCATTGCCCGGCGTTGGGAGGTTGAGCCTGGCCATTTGGTATTGGGGGGCCGGTCGATGGGTGGGAGGATGTGCTCGATGGCGGTGGCCGAGGGGATGCCCGCCGCTGGCCTGGTGCTGTTGAGCTATCCGCTGCACCCGCCGAAGAAACCTGAGAATCTGCGAACTGAGCATTTCGACGCCATAGAGGTTCCCTGCTTGTTCATCTCCGGAGACCGTGACCCGTTTGGCACCCCCGAGGAGTTCGAGCAGCATTTGCCTGCCATCAAGGGCCCGGTGACCACTGTGTGGCTCGAAGGCGAGGGTCACGACCCGAAGAAGGCTGATGCGGAGATCGTCGGCGCGGTATCAGGCTGGTTGGAAGATCTCTAAGCGTCCTCGGGGTTGAGCTCCTCCAACGATCTCCTGGTGGTCTCCGGATAGAAGAGCAGCACCAGGATGGCGACGAGGATTGGGCCGGCTACCAGGACGGTGAACGCGGTGCCGTAGCCCCAGGCGTCGGCCATTACTCCGGCGGCAGCGAGTCCGGCGGCACTGCCGGCAACACCGGCAATGCCGAGGAGTCCGTTGGACTCCGACCTTCGCATGGTGCCGAACATTTCTGCTCGGTACACCCCCAGCGTCGGCACGGTCGTGGCGGTCATGAATGTTCCGATTGCTATGAGGACCCACATGGGCCAACCCGCCAGGGTGAAGTGCCATAGGGCGAACAACGCGCCGCCGCTCACGCCGATCGAGGCAAGGACCCGTCGACCCCGAAGGTCGGCCAGCTTGCCGGCGATGAGCATGCCCGGACCTGCCGTCCAGGCGGTGAGCAGGGTGAAGATCGTGATCTTGGTAGCGCTAAAGCCCCGTTCGTCCCGTAGGAAGTCGTTTTGCAGTTGAGAGGCCGGGGCGGCGAACAGCAGTACGGCAAACGAGGTCACGGCCAGCAGCAGCAGTCGGAAGGGGTACTCCGTTGGCAATTTTGCTCGAGGCTGTCGTCGGGCAGATTCGAATCGCTGGGATTCGGGCAGCCTGCGGGCCGCGAATAACACCAGAGGCAGTCCGGCCAGTGCCACTACGAAGCTGAGTCGCCACGCGGTTACCCCCAGGTCGGCCAACGGCACGGACCCGACGGCAATTCCCGAGCCCAACCCAGCGGCCAACCCCAGCATGGAGGCCACAAAGGCCCGGGAGCCGGCCGGTGCCTCTTCGAGGGCGAACACAAAGATGAGCAGGGCCATGGCGTGGGAAAGTCCCCGGGAGATTGCTTGGACTGCGGTCAAGGTGGCCAAATTGGCAACCAAGGATGTCGCTGCGGAGGCCAAGATGGCGCCAAATGCGGCATAGAGCAGAGTGCGCCGACGGCCCTTCCGGTCGGCAACCGCGGCTACAGCCACCGTAATCAGGATGCTGAGTCGGATCAGCGACAGGGCAATGCCGGCGGCTGATTTGCTCTCTCCAAACTCGTCTCGGGCGAAGGTGATTGTCTGGCCGAGCAGCGTCCCCAAGAATCCGGCGATCACGGCCAGGATGGCCAGAAGCGCCACGATCTGAGCCTGCCGGGCGGTGAAGCGGTCGGGGGGATGCCACCAAGGAAGGTCTCGTCCTTGGCGCAGAGCACGGCTGACTGGGATGGTGAAGAGCACCCACCAAACTGGGATGGCCAGTCGATAGTCGAACCGTTCGGTGATCTCTACCTGATCAGAGCCGATCGGCTCGATGGTGACCAATCGGCGGTAGTGATCCATTGGCCCTTCTACGGCGGTAAAGGCGCCATCGCCCTCGGCGCGTTCCAAGACGATGTCGGAGCGGGGGGTCAGCAAGCCGTGGGGCCCGTTCAGTACCCCATCGGCGGCATCGTTGCTCAGAACGCGACGAGAGATCACTCGGGCCATGGAATGGAGAGGAGTTTAGTTTTGAGCCGCATACGCCCGTGGTTACCCATGACTGTCTGAGCGGGGCTGCGGGGACCATACTTGTCGGGTGGAGCGTGTCCATCAGGAGGACTTCGATCGGCAGGATCGCATCGAGGTGCGGGGCAGTGGTCCCTTAGAGGGGTCGGTGGCTATCAGCGGGGCAAAGAACTCGGTGCTGAAGCTCATGGCTGCCTGCCTGCTCACCGAGGGCACGTTCACAATCCGCAATGTGCCCGACATCGACGATGTGACAGTGATGGCCGATGTATTGCGGTCGATGGGGGTCTCGGTCAGCCGGACGGACGACGCTCTCGTCATTGAGCGTCCCGCAGCCATCGCTCCCGAGGCGCCTTATGCGCTGACCGAGCAATTGCGGGCTTCCACAGCGGTGCTCGGCCCGCTGCTGGCCGGGACCGGGCATGCCCGGGTGGCTCTGCCTGGCGGAGACGACTTTGGTCCTCGGCCCATCGACATGCACATTGCCGGGCTGGAGGCCATCGGCTGTCGGTTTGAGATATCCGGCGGGGACGTCTACGCCACTGCCGACAATCTGGTGGGAAATTCCGTGTTGCTGGAGTATCCCAGCGTGGGCGCGACTGAGAACGTGATGATGGCTGCCGTTTTGGCCAAGGGAACCACAGTCATCGACAACGCCGCCCGAGAGCCGGAGATCGCCGATCTGGCCGGCTTCTTGAACCACATGGGTGGCCACGTCATCGGGGCGGGTACGTCTACCATCACGGTTGAGGGGGTAGAGGGGCTCCGTCCGGTGGAGTACACGGTGGTGAGCGACCGGATCGAAGCAGCCACGTTCATGGCCGCCCTCGGTGTGGCCGGCGGGGAGATCACCCTGGTGGGCGCCCGTCTCGACCATATGGCGATGCTGTGCCGCAAGCTGGGGGATATGGGGGTGCGGACCTCGTCCGACCCCGACGGTGTTTGGGCCATGTGCAGCGGTCGCCTCCGCTCTGCTGATGTGTCCACGCTGCCCTATCCCGGCCTTCCCACCGACTGCAAGCCGCTGCTGGTGGCCATGCTGTCGGTGGCTGAAGGGGTGGGGATTGTCACCGAGAATCTGTTCTCAGGGCGGTTCCGCTACGTGGACGAACTGGTTCGGATGGGCGCCGATATCCGCACTGAGGGCCACCACGCGGTAATCCGGGGTGTGGAACGGCTCAGCGGGGCACCGGTACGGGCATCCGATATCCGGGCGGGGGCGGCCCTGGTGGTTGCTGGACTAGCTGCCGATGGTCTCACTGTGGTTTCCGATCCTCACCACATCGACCGGGGCTACGAGAACTTCGCCGACAAGCTCAGTGCTTTGGGCGCCGATGTCCGCCACGAGAAGCCCGGCGATTAGCAAGGAACAACAGGCCGGCGAGTAGGGCTAGCGGGGCGGCCACCAAGAGAATCTCGTCCCAACCGCCCTGGTGGGCCAGCAATTCCACAGTGGCGATTCTGCCAGACGCTTGCTGGATTCGATCAAGCGAGATCAGTGGGAGGGTTGGCGAACGCTTCGCCTGCTGAGAGAATGGAGGGTGTGCAAGACGCGGTCGCCAAGGTTATCGAGGCCATACGTCCCGCAGTGCAGGCTGACGACGGCGATATCTTCTTGCGAGGGGTGGATGAGGAAACCGGCGTGGTCAGCGTGGAGCTCGTTGGCGCATGTGTGAGCTGCCCGGCCTCAACGGTGACGCTCAAGGCCGGGGTGGAGCGCATTCTCAAAGACCGGGTTGAAGGGGTCACCGAGGTGGTGAACGTGGGCCAGAACCTGCTGAGCGATGGTTCACCGGTTGGTTTGTAGCTGAATTCTGCGACCATGATCCCGCAGCGAACCGACACCTGGTACGTCAGCTATGCGCTCATCGCCGCCAATGTGGCGGTGTTCATTGTCGGCATCGCCATGGGGGATAGCTTGGGTGGGGGCGGCGATGGAAACGGTCTCGTATACCGTGCTGCCACGCTGGGGGGAAACATCGAGTACTTGGACGAGTGGTGGCGGGTGTTCACCGGCGGTTTCTTGCACCATGGCATGTTCCATCTCGCAGTGAACATGTTCTCGCTCTACATCCTGGGTCTGGCGCTTGAGCAATCTCTGGCGAAGATCCCGTTCTTGGCGGTGTACTTGTCTTCGTTGGTAAGCGGATCGTTTGGAGCATTGATCGAGACGCCCAACTCACTGGTCGCCGGGGCATCGGGTGCCATTTTCGGATTGATGGGCGCTCTTGCGGCTTTGTACTTGGTCCAAGGGGTGGGGTTGTTCCAGACCCCGATTGGGCCGATTCTGGCCATCAACTTGGTGATCAGCTTCACTGTTCGGTCGGTTTCGCTGGGTGGCCACATCGGGGGGCTCATTGGCGGCTTTCTCGTGGGAGCCGCCGCCGCCCAGGCGATCCGCCGCCGGCAGCACACCACCGTGATTCCGGTACTTGCCGCGGTTGTGGTGGCCGGGGCTTCCTTAGTCGGCGCCCTATGGGCTGCCAGTCGCTCCACCGTGGTTCTTATTGTCGGCTAGGCGAGCTGGGCCCGCAGCGTCTTCAGATTGTGGCGCCATATCCACTCGAGGATGCGGGCCCCGACAATGTCGCCCAGCAGACCCCCCATCCACCAGGGGAACTGGAGCTCCTCGGTCCAGCAGAATTCGGTGCGGTCAGTGCCTGCCGGCGCGAGGGTGAAGCGTCCCTCGCCGGTGACCAATCCGGTGTGGCGTACGCCGATGGCCTCCTTCTCGGCCCATTCGGTGACCACCATGGCGTCGTTGAGGCGGAAGGGGCCGATCTTGGTTCGGCAGTCGAAAGCTGTTCCTACCCCTTCAGTCTGGGGACTGCGAAAGGAAATCGACTCAGCGTCGGCCATCCACTCGGTATGGGAGTCGATACGGCGCACGTACTCCCACACCGCGTCGGTGGGCGCCTCGATGGTGGTGGAAACCCTTATCCTGGCCATTCGCTCTGATTCTAAAGTGGGTGTGGCGGCCTAAGAGCGGTCCGTGAGGTCGAAAGAAGCGGCGGCACCGTAGAATTCAGGCCATGCCCAACGCCGACATCGAGTTCTTCTGGGATCCGATCTGCCCGTTCGCGTGGCTCACTTCTCGGTGGGTGACCGATGTGGCCCGCCAGCGGGACTACTCGGTGGACTGGCGGCTGATCTGCCTGTCGATCCTCAACGAGGACAGCGACTACGACGACTTTCCTGAGGGCTATCAGGAACTGCACCACAAGGGCCGGCGCATGTTGCGGGTGGCCCAGGCGGTACGCGAGCAGCATGGCGCGGCCGCATCTGGCGACCTGTACACCGCCTACGGGTCAACCATTTGGAATCCCGATGCGGATATTCGCTCGGCCATGGGCGAGGTGGCTTCCGACGGGCACTTGGCGGGCGCACTGGAAATGGCCGGCCTTTCGCCGGAGTCGGTGGCGGCGGCCGAGGACGAGTCGCTGGATGATGCGCTGCGAGACTCCACCGAAGAGGCGCTGAGCCGTACCGGGAGAGATGTGGGAACTCCGATCATCACCTTTCACCACAACGGAGGTTTCACCTCGTTCTTCGGACCGGTGGTGAGCCAAGTGCCACCCCCGGAGGAGGCCGTGCGCTTGTGGGACGCGGTGGTGACGCTGGCCGAGTGGCCTTCGTTCGCCGAGCTCAAGCGCTCTCGGCGCGACGACCTGGTATTCCCCTCGGTGTAGAAGAAAGATGGTTGTCATGGCATCTGAGGCGATCGCATATCTGGACAATGCCGCCTCAACCCCGCTGTGCTCGGAAGCGGTGGAGGCCATGGTTCCTTTGCACCGGGAGCTCTATGCCAACCCCACCGGCGCTCATCGGATGGCCCGGGACACCCGCCGTCGAATCGACGACGCCCGCGACGTGATGGCCGAGGCTTTGGGCTCAGAGCCCGGGGAGATCGTGTTCACCGGCGGGGGCACCGAGGGCGACAATCTGGCGGTGGTAGGTCGGCACATGAAGGTCGGCGGGGTGACGGTGTGCTCGGCCATCGAGCATCACGCGGTATTGGAGCCGGTGGAGCATTTAGGTGGCCGGGTGGTGGCGGTGGACGCGGCCGGGGTGATCGACCTGGATGCCTTGGCCGCGGCCCTGGACGACGATGTGACCGTGGTGTCGGTGATGTTGGCCAACAACGAGACCGGCATGGTGCAACCGTTGGCAAAGGTGGCTGAAGTGGTTCGCGCTTCGGCTCCCAATGCGGTGCTTCACACCGACGCGGTGCAGGCCTTTCCCTGGCTGGACGTGGCCTCGCAGGCCGCGGGAGCGGATCTGATTTCCGTGAGCGCCCACAAGTTCGGCGGTCCCAAAGGTGTGGGGGCGCTGGTGGTGCGTGATGGTGTGGAGCTCTCGCCGCTGCTGCTTGGCGGCGGCCAGGAGCGGGGATTGCGTTCGGGTACCCACAACGCTGCGGGCATTGTTGGTATGGCCGCGGCTGCCGAAGTGGTGCTGAAGAGTAGGGCCGAACAGGTGGTTCGTCTGGCCGGTCTGCGGGATCAGCTGGTGGATGGAATCCTGGATGCAGTGCCCGACACCGTTGAAACCGGGGAGAGGTCGGGCAAGGTGGCCGGGTCGGCCCACCTCTGTTTCGAGGGCATCGAGTCGGAGGCGCTGCTGTTTCTGCTGGAGGATGCCGGGGTGTACGCCTCAGCGGCATCGTCGTGCTCCAGCGGGGCACAGGACCCCTCCCATGTGCTGGCCGCCATGGGCTATGACCGGATGCTGGCCGGAGGATCGCTGCGGCTCTCGCTGGGCTATGAGACCGCCGACGCCGACATCGACCGGGCGCTGGCTGTGGTTCCCGACGCGGTGGCCCGGCTGCGGGCCTACGGCAAGGGCTAGGGGAAAGGGCCGAGGCGATGCGGGTTTTGGCGGCGATGTCGGGGGGCGTGGACTCCTCGGTGGCGGCCGCCATGCTGGCCGAGCAGGGCCACGAGGTGGTGGGCGTCACCCTCAAGCTGTGGGGCGGCGAGTCGGACACCGGGTGCTGCTCAGTGTCGGATGTGGAGGATGCCCGCCGGGTGGCCGATCTCCTGGGCTTGCAACACCATGTGTTCAACTTCGGCGATGCCTTCGACCAGCGGGTGGTGGCTCCGTATGTGGACGACCACGCCGTTGGGCTGACGCCAAACCCTTGTATCGAGTGCAACCGCCACATCAAATTCGACAAGCTGATGGTGCGAGCCGACGCGCTGGGATTCGACGTGGTGGCCACCGGCCATCACGCTCGCCTGGAGGCGGCTGGCGGCGGATTCCGGGTGCGGCGGGGCGTGGACGCGGCCAAAGACCAGTCCTACGTGCTCTACATGCTGGGTCAGCAGCAGATGGCCCGACTGATGCTGCCCATCGGCCACTTGACCAAAGCCGAGGTACGGGATCGGGCCGCCGCCCTCGGCCTACGGAACTCGGCCAAACCCGACAGCCAGGACGTGTGTTTCATTGCCAACCGGGCCGGGGGACGTCAGGGATTTCTGTCTCGTCGCCTGGGCGAGTCGCCCGCCACCGTGGTGGACACCGACGGGACGGTGTTGAGCACCGTTGAGACCGTGCAAACGGTGACCATCGGCCAGCGCCGAGGCCTCAACCTAGGCGGCACCGACGAGCCCCGGTATGTGACCGATGTGGACATAGCCGGGGGTCGGGTGACCGTGGGACGACGAGAAATGCTGTACACGCCGACCCAAGAAGTGATCGAGATCCAATGGGCCGACGGAGAGGTGGATGGCCCGCTCGACATCCAGGTGAGCGCCCACGGCACCCCTGCGGTTGGAGTGGTGGATCAGGCGGGCAGAGTGAACTGGGCTGAGCCCCAGCGCCGCGTGGCCCCCGGCCAGGCGGTGGTCTTCTATCAGGGAGATCTGGTAGTCGGAGGCGCGGTCGCGGCCTGATCGGGTAGCCGTCACCAAAGCGTCTTCTTCCAATACGTGACGCAGTAGTAGGCAAGCCTCCTCCTATAAAGTTCCGTTGCTTTCTGGAAGGATGAATGGATGCGCGAATCCGGCGAAAGGCAGGCCGCAGAAGGAAATGGCAACTGAGGGGATGGAGAATCCGGTCCTCAATTCGCCATTTGAAGAACCGCAGACCCATTTCGAGATTGGTGCCCATGGTCCCACTGGAGAAGTTCTAGAGGGGCGAAGACCAAGCGAGTCGTTCATCCCGGTCCCTACACCGAAGAAGCGAAAGAAGACAGGAGAGCAGGGTCAGCTCGACTTCGACACCACCGGTGAGCGGATCAAAAAAACGCCCTGATAAACGATGTGCGCCGCGAAGTCGAGCTTTGGCGGGCGCGCGACTATCCGGGGGTCACCCCCTATTCAAGAAAGCTCTTGTCTTACTGGTCGGCTGGTCCGCCGACTCGTGATGAGCCAGTGTTCTTCTGTCAGAGAGAAGCGGCTGAGACTGCGATCTATTTGGCAGAGGTGGCTGGTAGACATCACGGAGCGTCGGATTATCGGCCGAGGTTGGACCAAGCGAACAAGATCCACAACGACGGGCTTCCACGTCTGGGCCTGAAAATGGCAACGGGGGGTCTGTCAGTTTTTTACAGACCCCCAAGTGACAGTTCCTACCGCCCTTTTCTCGCTGAGGCCTCTTAGATCTAGGGCAGGGAAGCAGAGCGAGCAGGGTCTGTCAGTTTTTTTGTGTAACCGGTCGTGATGGTTTTCATTTGATGTGGTC